>CANEZU010000034.1 GCA_947444255.1 Flavobacteriaceae bacterium
TGATTCACAGATTGTTTTAAGAAAAAAAAAGTTTTTTGCAGCTTGCTTGGTGTTTTCGATTTACAGATTTTCAAAAATCTTTTTTTTAATCTGTGAATCTGTGGCAAAAAAATTAAGCGCAAATTCGCAAATTTTTTAAAGAAAAAAAGTTAGCCACTGATTCACAGATTGTTTTAAGAAAAAAAAAGATAGTCGCAGATTGCTAGGTGTTTTCGATTTTCAGATTTTCAAAAATCTTTTTTTTAATCTGTGAATCTGTGGCAAAAAAATTAAGCGCAAATTCCCAGATTTTTTAAAGAAAACAAAAGTTAGCCACTGATTCGCAGATTTTTTTAAGAAAAAAAAAGATAGTCGCAGATTGCTAGGTGTTTTCGATTTACAGATTTTCAAAAATCTTTTTTTTAATCTGTGAATCTGTGGCAAAAAAAATTAACCGCAAATTCGCAAATTTTAAGAAAAAAAGTTTGCCACAGATTCACAGATTGTTTTAAGAAAAAGAAGATAGTCGCAGATTGCTGGGTGTTTTCGATTTACAGATTTTCAAAAATCTTTTTTTAATCTGTGAATCTGTGGCAAAAAAAAACGAAGCAGTGCTTTGTTAACGTAAAACTAGAAGCTGTTTAAGCCGAAGTTATTAAATCAGAAGCCATTTAAAACTATTTCCTTGTTTATTGCTATTTCTATTATATCAATTTTCTTGTTTTTTTTAACAAATACAAATTTTTTTAGTGTTTTGGAAACAAGCTCTTTTTTTCATAAAATCATTTCGATAACATTAAATTCATATAGCCTAAAGTTTTGTTAATTTATTCTTACAGCTAACCTTAAATTGACATAAGAATAAAGACTTGTTAAAGATTTCTTAAAATCTAAAAGTTTACTATTAGTAAATATAAATCAATATTTGTACTATAAAATTTACTAATAGTAACAATTTAAGTATCTGATGAAAAAATTAAAAACTTGTATGATTTTATTACTGATGTTCAGTACATCATTAATCATGGCACAGCAAACTACTTTTAAAGGTAAGGTAGTAGACGACAAAAACGAAGGCTTGCCTGGAGCAACCGTCCAAATTAAAGGAGGGAAAATGGCAGTTGAAACCGATGTGAATGGCGCTTTTGAAATTCAATTACCAAGTGGTAATGAAATACTAACGGTTTCCTATATTGGTTTTAACACGATAGATTTCAGTCCATCTAAATCAATGAATGGGCTAATAAAGCTTAGTTCTGGATCACAGAGTCTCAACGAAGTTGTGGTAACCGCTTTAGGGATTAAGAAAGAGAAAAAGAAATTAGGGTATTCGGTTCAAGAGGTTGAGGGTAATTTAACGCGAGGCAGAGATGCTAACGTTATGAATTCTCTAGCCGGTAAAGTATCGGGATTAATCGTAGCGGCTTCTTCGGAGTTTTTCACAAGTCCGAAATTATATCTAAGAGGTAAAAGTCCGCTTGTAGTTATAGATGGTGTACCCTTAGGGACCGACACTTATAATATTAGTCCAGATGATATTGAGAGTATCAACGTTTTGAAAGGAGCGAATGCAGCCGCCTTATACGGTTCAGTAGGAGGAAACGGAGCGGTACAAATCACAACCAAAAGAGGTACTAAAAACGGTAAGGGATTTGTGGTAGAATTCAACCACAACACTTTATTCCAATCGGGTTTTAATGCTATACCAAAAACACAGAGCAATTACGGACCAGGATCTTATGGGCAGTATGCTTTTAAAGATGGTAAAGGAGGCGGAATCAATGATGCTGATTACGATCAATGGGGACCTAAATTTGACGGTCAGTTGATTACACAATACGACAGCCCATTAGACGCTAATGGAAATTTAATTCCGACACCTTGGTTGGCTAGAGGTAAGAACAATTTTACTAATTTCATGGAAGACGGATTATTGGTTACGGATAACTTATCCTTGGCATCCAACTTTGACAAAGGGAATATTCGTTTTTCGGTATCTAATGTATATCAAAAAGGGATTAATCCAAATACGAAATTAAACACTTACACTTACAATTTGAGCGGAAGGTATAATCTAAGTGATAAAACTTGGGTAGATGCCAGTTCCAATTTCAATTTTCAGACTTCCCCTAACAATCCAAATGTACAATATGGACCTAACAGTTATTTGTACAACATGATTATTTGGGGAGGACCTGATTATGATGTTCGTGATTTAAGAAACTACTGGCAAGCTGGAAAAGAAGGTTTGCAACAGAAAAACTTTGAATACACGCGTTATAACAATCCGTATTTCATGGCTTACGAATGGTTGAGAGGCTATTATAAAAATGATTATTCTGGACAAGTTAGTGTGAACCACAAATTCAATTCGAATTTTGATGTGATCTTAAGAACGAATATGGCTTTGAGTAATTTATTCCGTGACGAAAAATTCCCTTATTCGATGACTACTTATGGTAGAGAGAAAGCCCAGGGAGATTATAAAGAACAGTACGACTACCGATTCAAAAATTATTCGGATTTGATGTTGAATTATACTAAAACTGCGGGTGCTTTTGACATTAAAGCGACAGTAGGTTTAAACAACAATACCGAGAAATTCAGAAACTCCTTTGCAACGACTAATTATTTAATTGTACCCGGATTGTATAATTTGAGTAATACACAAAGTCCGGTACAACCGACTAATTACAACAGTCATTTTGAGACGAATAGTGCCTATGGTGCTTTAGATTTATCGTACAAATCCTTTTTATTCGTAGGAGCTACAGGTCGATTTGACAAAGACTCCAGATTACCAAAACAGAACAATACGTTCTTTTATCCATCGGTAGCGGTAAGTGCGGTATTGAGTGAAGTTATCAAGATTCCTCATGTCGATTTCTTAAAGTTAAGAGGTTCTTTTGCTAAGGTAGGCGGTTCCTTAGATATCTATAGCAATCAAAATACCTATGGATTAAGAGATCCCTTTACGATAGATGGAAAGACTTATAATGCGGCTTATGTAGGAGAGATATTATCGAATCCTAATTTGAAACCAGCCTTTAACTCCTCTAATGAAATTGGATTAGAGATGAGAATGTTCAAAAACAGATTTGGATTTGACTTCACTTCTTTTAAAAATACGAACGGACCACAAATTTTCAATTTAAATTATTCAGAAGCTTCAGGATATTTAGGAAGTAAGGCCAATGGGATTACAACGGATACGAAAGGAGTAGAGCTAGCCTTTTTTGTGAAGCCGGTACGAACTACGAATTTCAGTTGGGATTTTAATGTGAACTGGTCTACTTATAAAGAGTATTTGAAAGAAGTATATGATGGAATTAGTAACAATGGTTTAATTAAAATTGGAGATCGTGTTGATGGATTTTACATCCATGATTTCTTGAGATCTAATACTGGTGCTTTAATCGTGGGTGGAGATGGAAAACCATTGATGAATCCTTATCAAACTAAAGTTGGTAATAAAGCTCCAGACTGGGCTATGGGTATTACTAATAATGTAAAATACAAGAACTTTGCATTGAACTTCAGTTTTGATGGAAGATATGGTGGAAAAATCGAAAACTATGTCAACAAAAAAATGTGGCAAAGTGGAACTCATGAGGGAAGTGATACTGCAGAACGCGCGAATGATGTTTTAGGTATTAAGTCTTATGTTACTGACGGAGTAGTAGTAACGGGTGGTGCTTTAGTAACCGACGGTCAAGGGAATACCATCACAGATACCCGAACTTATACTGCGAATACTACCAAAATGTATTATCAAGATTTTGCCAAATCCTATAATGGAAATACGGCTGCTAACATTATCGATAAAACCTTCTTTAAATTAAGAGAAGTAAGTGTTACTTATAACTTACCACAAAAAGCTTTAAAGAGTTCTTTTATTACAGCAGCTTCATTATCCTTAATCGGAAGAGATTTATTGTATTTCTCTAAAAACAAGAATATTGATTTGGATCAATTTCTAAACGAAGGTACCTCTCCATTACAAACCCCTACGGTAAAAAGTTATGGACTTAACTTAAACTTAAAATTTTAAAAAGTACAAAAATGAAAACATTAAATAAATACAAAACCGCATTTGCATTAGCATTCGTCTTTCTTATTAGTTCTTGTACTAATTTTGATGAGCTGACTAATGATCCTAATAAAGCGACGAGCGTTCCGCCTTCGATGTTATTATCAGAGGTCTTAAGAGTAATGAATAATATGGATGAAGGACCCTGGTCAGATGCTCAGCGAGACAATCAATTTTGGGCTATCTCTTTTGATTATTATGGATCACAAGATTACAACTGGGGATCAGCACCCTTCCGATACACAACAATGTCTAATGTAGCTGCCATGGAAAGAGAAGCTTCTAAGTTAGACACTAAAAACAAATATGGTGCTTTATCAAAGTTTTTCAAAGCTTACTTTTTAGATTATATGACCAAAAGAGTAGGAGATATTCCGATGACAGAAGCTTTACAAGCGACCAGTGACATAAAAATCACCCAGCCTAAATATGACAGTCAGAAGGCCGTTTATGTTGAAATCTTATCTCTTTTGGAAGCAGCAAACGATCAAATTATCGTAGCTAAGGCCGAAGTTGGAACAGGAGCTATTGAAGGAGACTTTTTAAATGGCGGGAATTTAGACCAATGGCAGCGAACGATTAATGCTTTTCGTTTAAGAGTATTAATCAGTTTGAGCAAAAAAGAATCTGAAATTAATGTTGCAGCTCAATTCAGCCAGATTATGTCAAATTCAATAAAATATCCTTTGATGACTAGCATCTCTGATAATATGGCACGTCATTTTGCGGATGAGAATGGGAATCAATATGCATTCAACCCAAGTAATTTTGGTTTCAACAGAAATAGAAATATTATGGCGGGAACTTATTTGGATCTTTTAAAACAAAATAATGACCCAAGGATATATAAAGTAGCCGATCCAGCAGCCTTTTATTACAATGCAAACGACCCATTGAACATAAACGCTTATAAGCCTGCATACACTGGAGATGATCAGGGAGCGATGCAAGTTGCTTCTGATCAGGGAAAATTTTCCTATCCAAATTTGAATAGATACTACAGTACTTTTAGTGGAGAAGCTTATATCTTAATTGGATATGCTGAGCAGGAATTTGGAATTGCTGAGGCGATCAACAGAGGTTGGATTACAGGTGATGCCGCCACTCATTACAATGCAGGTATCAAAGCCTCTATGGATTTCTATGCAGTACCTACAGCTGATATTAACACCTTCATAGCGAGTACAAATGTTGTATACAAAGGGAATACAGCAGATGGTTTGACACAGATTTTGACTCAGAAATATGTAGCTTTCTTTCAGAATTCGGAGAGAGAATCCTATTTCAACTACAGAAGAACGGGTATCCCTGCCTTTAACGTAGGACCGGCCAACAAAAATGGCTTACGAATTCCGAATCGTTGGAAATATCCACAAAGCGAATTTGAAACCAACAGTACTAATGTCAATGCAGCGTTGAGTAGTCAGTATGCTGGATCGGATGATATCAACGCCAAAATGTGGTTGCTTAAATAATCAAGATGACATCAATAAAATATTTCATGACCATAGGGATTTTCTCCCTGTGGTCTTGTTATTCTCAGGATATTCAGAAAGTAAATCCAGTAAAACATGTTGTTATTATTGGTTTTGACGGTTTGAGTCCTGATGGTATTGAAAATGCTGTCACTCCTAATTTTCATCGGATGATGCAAGAGGGAGCTTCAACACTTCATGCCAGAGCGGTTTTGCCCTCGAGTTCGAGTACGAATTGGGCCAGTATGATTATGGGAGCGGGACCGGAACAACATGGGATCACTTCTAACAATTGGGAGCGCACTAATTTTGTATTGCCTGCGATCGTGCAAGAGGATGATTTCTTATTTCCCACCATTTTTCATTTAATCGACCAGCAAATCCCAAATGCCGAGATCGGCGCTATATATCATTGGGACGGTTTTGGAAGATTGTTTGAAAAAAAGGCAGTAGATTATGATGTGAATCCAGCAAGCGAAGATGCCACAGCCCAAGTTGCCAGTGCTTATATTATGGATAAGAAGCCGACTTTTACTTTTATCCATTTTGATCCTATCGATCATGCCGGACATGAGTTTGGCCATGGGAGTCTGGAATATTATAAGGCGGTGGAGAAGGGAGATGCACTTCTAGGAGAAGTCGTAGCGGCCATTAAGAAATCGGGCATGGCAGCGGAAACGCTGGTTATTATAACATCGGATCACGGAGGAATTGGAAAAGGGCACGGAGGAGAAACTCTTGCTGAGGTCGAAATCCCTTTGATTCTATGGGGACAAGCTATTCGGAAGAATTATACAATAACCGATGCGGTGTATCAATATGATACTGCTGCAACAGTAGCTTATGCTTTAGGAATACGAACACCCCATGCTTGGATTGGCAGACCTATAAAAAATGCTTTTGAAGGAATTTCCGAGGTCGATGATTATCCCGTAAGAGAGCGATTTAAAGAAGCGGTCTTTTATCCAAAAGCCTTACTAAACACAAGAGCTGGTGGCCTGTTTGATGAAATTGCTGAAGTCCGTATTGAAAATCCAAATGCGAGTGGGCAGGTATTTTATACAGTTGATGGGAGTCAGCCTTCTAGCGATTCTTATGCTTATACAGGGCCTTTCCAAATTAAAAACAGCAGGGTTTTAAAAAGCGCTGTTTTCAGCAATGGGAAAATCAACAGTCTGGTGAGTGAAGCTTTTTATAGGATTAAACCCAGAAAAGAATTGGCTGAAGTTTCGTATGAAGTATACTATTTGGATGCTCTCAGCAGTAATCCCAAGCTAGCGAATAAAACCCCCAATAAAAGCGGATTCTGTTTTGAGATTGGCACTGATGGTTTAAAAGAAGACATTAAGGAAAATACGGCTGTTCGTTTTCGATGTCAAATCAAGATAGAAACGGCAGGGAAATATACTTTTTATAGCCGATCGGATGATGGGAGTATTTTGAAAGTTAATGGAAAAGAAGTCGTCGATAATGATGGTGATCATGGCGTAAAAGAAGCAGGAGGAAGCATCACGCTAGAAGCTGGAATCTACCCTTTGGAAGTCGTTTATTTCAATGGAGGAGGAAGTGGCTTTCTGGATGTGTATTATGAAAGTAGGAATTTACCAAAGCAAATTATACCGAGCACTGTATTGAGCGCTCCAAAATCATAAATAAGATGTTAAAAGACGAAAATAACAACCGAATAACCGAAGGAGATATCAATCAAACGACAGCACGTGCAGCTTGGTTGGAAACGGCAATTGATGCAAAGACCCGATTGCTATTAGAGAAAGACAATCGTTATTTTTTACATCAGGCCTTGTCTACGCCCTGTCTGGATGTCTTGCAATCGTGTACGGGTTCCCAAATAGAATCGGTTTCGGGGAAAAAATACTATGACTTTCACGGTAATAATGTACATCAAATTGGGTATTCCAATCCTAAATTAATCGAAGCGATTAGCCAACAAATGCAAAGTTTATCGTTCTCCCCCAGGCGCTTCACGAATGAGCCCGCTATCGATCTGGCGGAGAAATTGGCTGGTTTATGTCCGGGAAGTCTAAACCGAATTTTGTTAACCCCTAATGGCAGCTCTGCTGTGGGCATCGCTTTAAAATTGGCCCGAGCCGTAAGTGGAAAATTCAAGGTAGTCAGTTTTTGGGATTCCTTTCATGGTGCTTCTTTGGATGCCATCAGTGTGGGAGGCGAAGCCAGTTTCAGAGAACATATGGGACCTTTATTGCCTGGAGTCGAACGCATTCCGCCACCCGTAGCCTATAGAGGCGTATTTCAAGATAAGGAGGGAAAATGTCTCGAGCATCTGGAATATGTATTTGCCAAAGAAGGCGATATAGGCGCTTTCATTGCTGAAACGATTCGGAATACCGATGTTCAAATTCCCTCGGCCGAATTTTGGAAAGCCGCTCGAAAGCTCTGCACTGATTATGGTGTATTATTGATATTAGATGAAATTCCGATAGCCCTGGGTCGAACCGGAAAAATGTTTGCCTTTGAGCATTATGGAATCGAACCCGATATTTTATGTCTGGGCAAAGGATTGGGAGGCGGTATTTTTCCGCAGGCCGGTATTGTCACTCGCGATGAATATAATGTATTTGGAAGTATTTCGTTGGGGCATTATACCCATGAAAAGAGTCCGATAGGCTCCATTGCGGGGCTAACGACCATCCAATTTATTGAAGAGCATCATTTATTGGAGAAAGTCGCTGCGGATGGAGTTTATATGCAAAGCCGATTGGAAGCGTTCGAAGCACAATTTGAGATTATAGGTAGTATTCGCGGTATTGGTTTATTGTGGGCTATCGAATTGGTAAAAGATCGTTTTACTAAAGAGAAAGCGAATAAAGCAGCCGAGCAAGTGATGTATGCTTGTTTAAAGCGGGGCCTTAGTTTTAAGGTCTCTGCGGGCAATGTATTGCAATTGTCTCCGGTGCTTACTATAAGTAGAACAGAGCTGGATGCGGCACTGGCTATATTGGAAGAGAGTATTGCAGCAGTACAGCAACCGATTGGGAATTAATAAAACCATTAACTAATGAATATACGAAAATCAAATATTCCCTTTATTCTGAATGCTTCGGTAGCTTCTTTTGGGGCTTACTTTTGTATGTATGCCTTTCGGAAACCCTTTAGTGCGGCTACATTTGAAGGAATGGAGGTCTTTCATATCGATTATAAGATTATATTAATTATTGCACAAGTATTGGGTTATGTTCTATCGAAGTTTATAGGGATCAAAGTGATATCGGAATTAAAAGCCAGTCAGCGGGTGTATTATTTATTGGGATTAATCCTGATTGCTGAAGTTGCTTTGGTTTTATTTGCGCTAGTACCTAGGCCTTATAATATCTTGTTTATGTTTGTCAATGGACTTCCTTTGGGAATGATTTGGGGAATTGTTTTTTCCTATATCGAGGGTCGGAAATACACGGAAATATTAGGAGTAGCCTTGAGTACCAGCTTTATCGTATCGAGTGGAGTCGTAAAATCGGTAGGTCTGTTGGTGATGTCATCTTGGGGATTTTCGGCTTTTTGGATGCCTGCTGTAACGGGATCGCTGTTTATTTTACCACTCGTATTCTTCAGTTGGTTGCTAGAGCGAATTCCAAAGCCCAGTCCGGAAGATATCGAATTGCGATCGGAACGCCTTCCGATGAGTGGAACAGACCGGCGAAATGTGTTAGTCCAATTTTTATTTCCAATAGTGTTATGGGTATTCTTTTATACTTTTTTGACTGCTTTTCGGGATTTCAGAGATAATTTTGCTCGTGAATTGTGGGACAGTATTGGTTATAAGGGTGATATCGCTGTTTACAGCAGTTCGGAAACTTGGGTTGCCCTAATTGTATTATTGGTATTGGGATTTGCTTTTTATTTTAGAGACAATCGGAAAGCCTTATTTTTTTATCAAATACTGCTATTAATAGGCTCCGTTTCCATAGGTATTTCGACCTTCCTATTTCATTTGGGACTCATGAATCCGTTTAGTTGGATGGTGGTTTCAGGTTTTGGACTTTATATCTGTTATGTGCCTTTTAACTGTCTTTTTTTCGACCGTTTTATGGGCGCTTTTAGAATTAAGGGAAATGCAGGATTTTTAATTTACATTGCTGATGCTTTTGGATATTTGGGAAGCATAACGGCTTTACTCTATAAAAACTTTGGACAAGCGGGGGTATCCTGGTTGGATTTCTTTGTCTATGGTGCCTATTTAGTAGCTGGTATTGGGCTTGTAGTAACTACAGCCTCCCTGATCTATTTAAATCGGAAACAACAAACACAAACAGGAACACAATCAGAAAACAGTATTAATTTTAAAATAGCAGTTCATGAAAACAGACTATGACCTTATTGTCGTTGGTGGAGGTGTATTGGGTACTTACCATGCCTATCACGCCTTAGAAATGGGGCTTCGTGTGGCACTAATCGAAAAAGACAAGATGCCACAGGGAGCCACTATACAGAATTTTGGACAAGTAGTTCCTTCGGGCATGGACTCGAAATGGCAGGCTTATGGCAGGGAGAGTTTAACTATTTACAAGGATATCCAAAGTAAATTTGATATCTCTGTTCGGCAGAACGGATCCGTTTACGTGGCTTCTAATGATGAAGAAGTCCAGCTTATTGAAGAGTTGCGCCAGATCAATGCAGCGAATGCTTATGAATCGCATTTGTTGACACAGCAGCAATGTTTGGATAAATATCCAGGTTTGCGGTCGGACTATGTAAAAGCCGGATTGTTTTTTCCAGAGGAAGTAACCGTGGAGCCAAGAACGATGATTTATAAATTACAGGAATATATGATTCGGGAGATGGGCTTAAAGCTCCTATTAAATACGACAATTGTGCACTGCGAATCCAGTTTGGAGGGTGTGGTTGTATCGACTGCCGCCAATGAAGCATTCGCTGCTGCCAAAGTGCTGATTTGCAATGGAAATCAATTTAAGATTTTGTATCCCGAACTCTTTAACGAAAGTGATTTAGAGGTCTCGAAATTGCAAATGCTGCAAACCAAGCCCCAGGGGAACTATGTACTGCCGGGATCGGTATTAACGGGATTATCGATAAGACGGTATGAGGCTTTTTATGAATGTCCGTCCTTTAAAGCCATCAAGGCAAAGGAAGAACCGAATTCCTTAGAAAAGAAATGGGGTGTACATATACTATTTAAGCAGGCGGCGGACGGATCGGTTATTTTAGGCGATTCGCATCAGTATGCCGATGCAAGAAATCAGGAAGATCTGGGCTTTGACTTGGATATGGATATTGATAATTTCATGATTTCAGAAGCGCGTAAAATCATAGATTTGCCCAATTATGAGATTCAGAACCGATGGTATGGTAGGTATTCGCAATGCAAGACCACTGATATTTTTGAAAAAACCATAGATGCCAATATTCATATTATCACAGGAATCGGCGGAAAAGGAATGACGGGTAGTGCCGGATTTTCAAAAGCAAACATCATTAAAATTTTTAATACATAAGAATGAAAAAAAATATTGAATTAGTCGTTTTTGATATGGCCGGAACCACGATAGATGAGGGCAATGTAGTATACAAAACCGTGCAAAAAGTAATTAATGATGAAGGCTTTAGTATTCCTCTGGAGGCTGTTTTAGAACATGCAGCCGGGAAAGAAAAGTATCAGGCTATCACTGATGTTTTAAAAGCCTGTAGCACTTTAAATGATGTTGTTGCTGTTGCCGATAAAGCTTTTTCTAATTTCAAACCCGCCTTAGCGTCTGTCTATAATCAATTGGAAATACGCACTTTTGAGGGAACTGAGGCCCTTTTTGACGATTTAAGGAATCATGGAATAAAAGTCGTTTTAAATACGGGTTATGACCGCCACACTGCTGAATTATTATTGGATAAATTAGCTTGGACCGTTGGCAAGACCATTGATGGCTTGGTCACGGCTGATGATGTGGAGAACGGCCGACCGGAGGGCGATATGATACTTTTGGCTATGAAAATTACAGGAATAAGCGATTCGGTAAAGGTCTTAAAAGTAGGGGATTCGGCTATCGATATTGAAGAAGGCAAAAATGCCCAATGCGGCATTACGGCGGGGGTGTTGACCGGAGCACAAAACAGAGCCCAAATAGCAGCAGCAAATCCGACGTATATATTAGAAAATCTAACCGAATTGAGAGCGATTCTCTTATGATTCTTTGTTTCGTTTTTTTTTTTTGACGCCTCCTTTAGCTAGTGCAAGAGGGGGCGTTTTTTTATACGCTAGTTTTGAATACACCACTACTAGGCCGTTTAGGATTCGTTTGGAGTATTAAAAAAGAAATAGAGCACTAGCATTTTGGCAGAGCCATTTGCTCTATTAATAGGGACATGGGGTATTCTACCGTCAAAAAATATAGAATCTCCTTCTTTTAACAGGACTTCGTCTTCCCCAATACTGTAGACACATTCACCAGAAAGCATGTATTTGAATTCGTAGGCATCGGTTTCTACTTTGTCTCTATAAGAATTGGGTTGTACTTCGAGAAGTACGGCTTCAAAACCGATTGAAGAGAGTTGTTTCCCGAATAGGTATTTATAGGTAAAGCCTTGGGCTTCTTCTTCCTTTTCTATAATGGCATTGTCTTCTGCTCTGGAAACGATGTACTTTAATTCGTTTGCTATAGTCATACCGTCAAAGAAATCGGAGACTTTAGTTTCGAGTGCATTGATTATATTTAGTAAAACTGGTAGGGAGGGTATTGTTCTGCCATTTTCAATTCGGGATATAAGACCATTGCTTACTTCGGCTGCAGCAGCGACAGTACTAATGGTCATTTTATTGGTTTTCCGAATGTCTTTTATTCTCTTTCCGATTCCTATTAAATAGTCGTTCATTGGTATTTTATTGCTGGATACGAATATCGAACTAAAAGTTTTAAAAAAAAAGCAAGTAGGGATTATTTAACAAAGGTATTTTGATTGGTTTTGGGTTTTATTAATTTCCGGGGACGATTTCTTTGGTTCCTAATTGTACTGCGGCGTGCGTATTCAGATTGGCGGCATTATAAAATTTAATTTGGCTTAGAATTGTTGGAGACAGTACTGTTCCACTAATTATAATACGTCCTTTAGTCCCTGTAGCTCCGGGAGCAGCAAAGGTCCCTTCCCAATTTTTAACAGTTAGTGTTTTAGTACTAGTAAAGCTGCCTATGGCGTTCACTGTTAGGGTATGCACTGTCGACGCCAATTCAATTGTAGCATCGGCTGAGATCGATATACTCGCCAGCGTTTGGCTGAAGCCTCCGGTATTGAATACACCAGCATTAATCGTTAATGCAGTTGATGTAGGGAGCGTGTTGTTAGTGGCCAGTGTTAGTGTGCCGGTATTGATCGTTGTGGTACCCAGGTAGGTGTTTGTGTTTTTAAGAATAAAAGTACCTGCACCGCTTTTAGTAAAGTTACCTCCGGAGAAGATACCCGCTACTTGCCCGTCGTTGATACCGGTGGTGGTGGCAGTATTGGTATTGCTGATAACGATGTTACCGGCGTAGGTGAGTGTGCTATTGTATGCTCTATTGCTAATAGCAGCATTTAGGGACAAATTAGTAGCAGTTAATGAGATATCACCTCCTTTACTAAAACCGGCGGTGTAAGGATCGTATCCACCGATTGCGTTAATTGTACCCGCACTAGAGTTATAGATAGTACCATTTGCGTTTAGAGTGATAGCGCCAGCAGGCCCTACACCATATTGCCCTAAGCTGGTAGCGTTGGTAGATATTGGGGCTGTGATAGTAATGTTGCGTGCGGATGTTAAGACTATATTATTAGCGGAGCAGTTCAGGTAAGCACTAGTATAGGCATCCAGCGTCATAGCACTTGACACATTAATATCACCATTGGCAACAAAAGTAAGTGTATATAAGGCAGTAGATTGATTTGGTGCAGTAATAGCATTGGTGATATTGATATTACCAACTTGAGTCCCCGTTGCATTAGTAGTTACTATTTTGACGTTAGCTCTAGTATAGCCAGTTCCTAACAATCTGTTTTGGATATCAGAGAAAAGGACATTGGCATTATCGGCATTAGGGGTAAAGGTGTAAGTGCCAGCGGTGAGCGCACTCCAGGTTCCGTTGCTGGTAGGGAGTGCTGTAATTTGAACGTTGCTATTTAGTGTAGGACTTGTTGTGGTATTAGCCCCGGGTACTATTTCACCATCATTTAGTTGTAATGCGTAATAGTTATTGGTTCCGTCAAAGAACTGTATTTGATCGAGCTGTTCTCTAGTTAAAGCTGGGCTGTTTCCAATTATTATTTTAGCTGCAGTGCCAGTGGCTCCCGTTCCACCATAAGTTCCCTGCCATCCTGTGATGGTTAAAAGTTTAAAGCTAAAAGTACCTATACCACTAAAGGAGAGCGTATGGGTGCTATTGCCAAGAGCGATTGTGGAGTTATTTTGTAATACTAAGGGACCAACAGTTTCATTAAAGCTATTGGTGTTAAGTGTACCACCATTAAAAATAATAGGACTTGCATTAGCGATGACTTCATTATTTCCCAATAAAACAGTTCCAGCAGTAATCGTTGTGGCGCCCGTGTAAGTATTAGTTGCGTTGAGTGTTAGAGTCCCTGATCCCTCTTTAGTTAATGTACCAGTTCCCGTTGTGATGGTTCCATCAACAAGAGTATTGCCACTTCCTGCGAAGGTGATACCGATATTGGCGGATGTGATTGCGTTGGCAGCATTCAGTGTTAGTAAGTCCGCATCGCTATTGATTCTGATAGCAGAGGAGGCCGTTATAGTTCCATTCCAAGAGTTATTACCACTTATATTTCGGATTACCCCTGTAGCGCTTATTCCTATGCTATATAATTTTAAAGGCAATGCACCAACGGCAATGCCACCTTGTAATTGCAGTGATGCACCACTTGCAACGGTAGTTAGCGAGGAAGTACCTAATGCGGCACCGTTTTGTATGTTTAGGATACCTGCGCTAACCATAGTTTCACCAGTATAAGTGTTGGCATTGGTTAAAGTAAGAGTACCGCTACCATCTTTAGTGAAGCCTGCTGATCCGATGGTGATCGTTCCAGGTATGGCAATAGTCCCATTGCCACCAAAGGTTAGAGCTATAGAAGTAGGGGAGTTAATCGCGTTAGTGGCATTAAGGGTTAGGATACCTGCATCACTATTGATTCTGGTGGCAGGTGTTTCAGTAGTGATCGTCCCCCCCCAAGTATTGTTAGCACTTATATTGCGAAGTACCCCTAATGCACTTACCCCTGTTCCTTTAAGAGTAAGAGGCAATGTGCCTACAGTGATCCCTCCTTGTAGTTGTAGTGTTGCGCCACTAGCTACTGTGGTCATGGAACTAGTCCCTAAGGCATTTGCATTTTGGATATTAATAACACCTGCACTAATAGTAGTGGCCCCGGAGTAAGTGCTATTGCCCGTTAAGGTTAAGACACCAGCATTGATTTTTGTTAGTGCTATAGCATTTGCTGCTCCGTTTTCGATACTACCAGAGAAGGTCGTACTCGATCCATCATTTCCTGTAGTGAGTATAAGTGTGCTAGAGGCATTAGAACTAGTAATAGTACCAGCACCTGCAATAGAGCCCAGGGTAGGACTAAAGTTAGCCATGTCAAAAACAGCAGCACTACTAATCGTTAATGCAGTTGATGTAGGGAGCGTATTGTTAGCGGCAAGTTTTAGTATTCCTCCATTGATCGTTGTGGTACCCAGGTAGGTATTTGTATTTTTAACCGTAAAAGTACCTATGCCGCTTTTAGTAAAGTTACCTCCAGTAAAAATACCCGCTACCTGACCGTCGTTGATGCCGGTGGTTGTTGCAGTATTGGTATTGCTGATAACGATGTTACCGGCGTAGGTGAGTGTGCTATTGTATGCTCTATTGCTAATAGCAGCATTTAGGGACAAATTAGTAGCAGTTAATGAGATATCACCTCCTTTACTAAAA
>CANEZU010000035.1 GCA_947444255.1 Flavobacteriaceae bacterium
ATACACTGACTTTTAAATTGACTTTTACCGCCTTCTGACGGGCATCATAGGACCGTTTTAAGATACTGATGTGCTCGATATCCTCCTCGGGAATCCGTATGGTTTTGGCAATTTGTTGTTTTAACAACTGCTCATTGGCAGCTGTTTCAGGGCTAACTTGTAAAAGGAGTTCTTGTGGCATGCCGCAAAGATAAAAAATAATACTTATTTATGCTTCTCCTCATAGGCGTGCAAGGCAAAAGAAGCCAACCAATGTTCGCCTTCATAATTCCCATCTACCACCGAAGCCAAGGCCGCATTCATATGCTGATCTGCCAGCGGTTTGAGGTGGGCGAATTGTTTAGGATACTGATGAATCAGATGATAGAAGTTCCAGGCACGACTAAAATTCAGGCCATCGAGGTGCACTAAATGCCCATCGGTGCGATCAGAAACCTTAGCCAATTCCCATTTGAAAGCCGGATTAAAAAGGGGTTTAGCAAAGGATTTCAACCAAACTAAGAAGTCTTTCGCAGGCAGAATACGCTGCATGATGCCCATTTCTTCCAGACAGGGCGATAGGAAATCGGTACCGGAAGGCTCCCAATTAAAGGGGCAGTCTGAGTCTTTTGAGTAGAGGCGTATCGCATTCTCCCGTATGCTTTTCTGAAAGTCGGTATTGCTAGAGAAAACGGCATAATCCCAGGCTAAGCTGAGAGCAAAGGCGGTATTGGTATGCGTTCCGGCCCGAACCGGATAAAACAACTTGGGTATGAATTCGGTATAACGCGCTATAATTAGATTGGACAGCGGTTTTAAATTGGCCGCCAAGTCTGCCGCATAGGGCTCCTTAGTCGTTTCCAATTCCATTTGCAATTGCAGCAACCAGGCCCAGCCGTAAGTGCGCTCAAAGGAAGTTTCGTGTTTCTTAGACAGGTAGTCCACTTCAGCTTGGATGTTTTCTCTAGAGAGATTCACTTGCAGTTTGCGAATAATGGCTTGTCTCTGATCCAGATTGGGAAACTGCTTGAGCAAATACACCAAACTCCAATGGCCGTGAACCGAAGAATGCCAGTCAAAGCAACCGTAGAAGGCGGGATGCAATGCCTTGGGGGATTTAATCTCTGTGGAGTCTATCAGTAGTTGTTGCAGCTTGTTGGGGTATTCCTGCTGCAGGCATTTAATAGGCAGGGCCGCCAAGCGGTTGGCTTGTTCCAAACGGAGTTCCTGAGCCTGTACATAAGGCGAAATTAAAAGTAGGAGGAGGTATCTTAAAAGCTTCATAAAATCGTTTTTGGAAATTTAAGAAAATAAAGACACTTAGCCTAGGGAATAAAAAGAAAAACGAGGAATTTAAATGGTTTTTCGAAATTGTTATCGCCTGCATGTTTGTAAATTTGCAGGGAACTCTATACTAAACTAGAGTCAGAAGAGCAGCAACATGGAAAGAAATATCAAATTAATATGGGATTTTAGAGGTCCTGCATCTGCTAAAACAGCGGAACATCATTTAATTCACCTAAAAGAATACATTCAAAGCGAGAAATTACCTTTAACTATCACAGGGATTGAAATCCAGGGTGAGATGCTGGCTATTGCTTATGTTGTCGTTACGGACGAGCACCTAATTCCGTTGCGCGACGCCCTTAAACCCCATCGAGCGACTTTGTATGAAGAATAGGTGTTGGGTTTAGCATTCCGTTTTTCGTTTTTCGTTAACCGTTTTTCGAAGCGGTCTGACGGAAAATGGAGATACCTATTCATTGATAGGTTTTTTTGCTTTCGACTTTCGACTTTCGCCCTTCGACTTTCGACTAATTTAGTAAGCGGCCTGACGGAAAATGGAGATGGGGATTCGTTGATTGGGTAATCGGTCTAAGATAAAACTTTGTCAAAGTAAAAAACTTTGACAAAGTAGTTGGTCTTGAAATAGAGTGATGCACAGGCTGCACTAGCTATTGACTCTTTTGAGGGCTAGTTGGCCACTTCGCTGATGAATTTGATGCGCATAAATCGCAATTCATCGAGATCATAATCGCCATCAAACACTTTTAGGGCTTCTTCAATCTGATCGGTTTCCGACTCCATGAAGTATTCGAAAATCTCTTCTTGTTGTTCGTCATCGAGCATCTCATCGATCCAGTATTTGATGTTTAGTTTGGTACCGGCATACACAATTTGCTGCATCTCTTTGATGAGGGCATCCATGCTGAGGCCTTTGGCGGAGGCGATATCGTCTAGGGACAATTTCCGGTCGATGCTCTGGATGATGAATAATTTATTGACCGAATTGGCTCCGGTAGATTTCACCACATAATCATCGGGGCGGATGATCTCATTTTCTTCGACATAGCGGCTTATCAATTCGATGAATTCCTTGCCGTATTTCTTTGCTTTTCCTTCGCCTACACCGTGAATGTTTACCAGTTCTTCGGCAGATACCGGATATTTGAGGGCCATATCTTCGAGTGAAGGATCTTGGAACACCACAAAAGGAGGCACTCCGGCTTTCTTAGCCACTTTCTTGCGAAGATCGCGCAGCATAATCATCAGGGTTTCATCGGCAGTGGCCGATGATTTGGCCGCCGTTACAATAGCTTCATCTTCGGTTTCATTGTATTCGTGGTCTTCGGACATCATAAAAGAATCCGGACTTTTTATAAAAGCAGCTCCCTTGTCTGTTAGTTTCACGATGCCGTAGGTCTCAATGTCCTTAGCAAGATAGCCTTCGACCAATACTTGGCGGATTAAGGCCATCCAATAGCGCTCTTCGAAAGCTTGACCGCTCCCAAAAAAGGGCTGTACATCGGTTCGGTGTGCTTTGATCATCGCATTCACGCGCCCTACGAGCGTATAAATAATCTCTTTGGATTTGTATAAATGTTTGGTGTCGCGAACGATTTCT
Source organism: Flavobacteriaceae bacterium (assembly GCA_947444255.1). Taxonomy (GTDB): domain Bacteria; phylum Bacteroidota; class Bacteroidia; order Flavobacteriales; family Flavobacteriaceae; genus Flavobacterium. The sequence goes on from CANEZU010000035.1 coordinate 2,885, forward strand.
AACAATTTAACCACCTGTTTCTGGGCTTCGATTTTGGTTTTTGGATTGCGGACATTGTCATCCATGTCGGCGCCCTCCCCGGTTTCACTGTCAAACTCTTCCCCGAAATAATGCAATAGAAATTTGCGTCGGGAGATGGAAGTCTCGGCATAAGCCACCACTTCCTGCAAGAGGGCAAAACCGATTTCCTGTTCTGCCACGGGTTTACCGGACATGAATTTCTCTAGTTTTTCGACATCTTTATAGGAATAATAGGCTAGGCAATGCCCTTCGCCTCCATCGCGACCGGCGCGACCCGTTTCCTGATAATAGCTTTCGAGTGATTTTGGAATATCGTGGTGGATGACAAAACGCACATCCGGCTTGTCGATTCCCATCCCAAAGGCGATGGTAGCCACCACCACATCTACATCTTCCATGAGGAACATGTCCTGATGCTTGGCTCTGGTTTTAGCATCTAGTCCCGCATGATAAGGGACTGCGCTGATGCCGTTGACCTGTAAAACATGAGCAATAGCCTCTACTTTCTTGCGACTCAGACAATAGATAATCCCTGATTTGCCTTTGTGCTGTTTGATAAACCGAATGATATCCGATTCAATATTTTTGGTTTTGGTGCGAACTTCGTAATATAAATTGGGGCGGTTAAAAGAAGCCTTATAGGTCTTGGCATCCGACATGTCCAAGTTTTTCAGGATATCTTCCTGCACTTTGGGTGTGGCGGTTGCGGTAAGGCCAATTACAGGGACATCTCCTAATTGTTTGATGATATGCCTAAGGTTTCGGTATTCGGGTCTAAAATCATGTCCCCATTCCGAAATACAGTGTGCTTCATCGATAGCCACAAAAGAAACGGTAACGCCTTGCAAGAAGGCTAGATTTTCTTCTTTGGTCAAAGATTCGGGAGCTACATATAACAATTTAGTAAGCCCGCTAGTGATATCTTTCTTGACTTGCGTAATTTCGGTTTTGGTAAGAGAAGAGTTCAACACATGGGCGATGCCGGTTTCGGAAGAAAGACTTCGGATGGCATCGACCTGATTTTTCATCAGAGCGATTAATGGCGAAACCACAATAGCCGTTCCTTCCTGAACTAAGGCAGGCAATTGGTAGCAGAGTGATTTTCCCCCTCCAGTGGGCATAATAACGAAAGTATTTTCTCGAGACAAGACCGTTTTAATGACCGATTCTTGTAAACCTTTAAATTGGTTAAAGCCAAAATACTTTTTTAATTCTTTATGAATGTCAATTTCGTTTAAATTCATTCTTGCTTAGTGGTATTTTTGTATAAATTTGCATGATATAAAGATACTAATTTTTTTTATTCTTACAAATTTATACTAATTCTGTTTTGACAAGAGAAGAAAATATATTGGCACTAGCCAAAAAAGCCATTTTATCCGAAAGCAAATCCATCGCTAAACTAGCGGATATGCTGGATTCCAGCTTCGCTGATGCCACCCAAGCCATTTATAATGGCAAGGGAAGACTGATCGTAAGTGGCATTGGAAAAAGCGCGATTATAGCTCAAAAAATAGTTGCTACGATGAATTCTACAGGTACACCTTCCCTCTTTTTACATGCATCCGAAGCCATTCATGGTGATTTGGGAATGCTTCAAAAAGACGATATTTGCATTTGTATTTCAAAAAGTGGTAATAGTCCCGAGATCAAAGTATTGGTCCCCCTATTAAAACGTTTTGGCAATGTATTAATCGCGATTACAGGAAACAGGAGTTCTTTTTTAGCGAAAGAAGCCGACCATGTTTTGAATACCACAATCGAAGCCGAAGCCTGTCCCCTGAATTTAGCACCTACAAACAGCACCACCGCCCAATTGGTGATGGGAGATGCTTTGGCGGTATGCCTGATGGAATTGCGGGATTTCAAAGCCGAAGATTTTGCCATTTATCATCCGGGAGGCGCTTTGGGCAAAAAACTATTACTACGGGTAGGCGATATGCTAGAAAACAGTTTAAAACCAATGGTAAGCCTAGCTACTCCAATAAAAAAGGTGATCTTTGAAATATCAGAAAAACGTTTGGGTGTTACGGCAGTCTTAGACGATAATCAGGTGGTGGGTATCATCACCGATGGAGACATTCGAAGAATGCTCAACGAGCGGGATCATTTTGCCGATTTAACCGCCGCGGATATCATGAGTCGGAATCCAAAAACGATACAGTCTACCGCTATGGTCGTAGACGCACTGAATGTGTTAGAGGATTTTTCAATCACCCAACTGGTCGTTCTTGAAAAAAAAGAATACAAAGGAATATTACATTTACATGACATTTTAAAAGAAGGAATCGTATAATGGCAAAGAAAAATTTAGGAGACATGTCCTTTTTAGACCATCTGGAAGAATTGAGATGGTTGTTAGTTAAGAGTTCAGCAGCAGTAATCGTAATGGCATTCCTTACTTATTTTGTAAGTGACTTTTTATTTGATACTATTATTTTTGGTCCAACGCGACCTAGTTTTATTACCTATCGTGCCTTTTGTGAACTCTCCCATTATTTGAATTTTGGCGAAAGCATTTGCATTGACGAATTGCCTTTTATCATTCAGAACACCCAAATGGAGGGACAGGTTAACATGTTTGTGTGGATGTGTATCCTCGCTGGATTTATTCTGAGTTTCCCCTATATCTTGTGGCAAATCTGGTCTTTTATCAGTCCGGCCTTGTATGAAAAAGAACGAAAAAACGCCAAGCTGTTTATCTTTATATCCTCTCTGCTATTCTTTTCGGGCGTGCTTTTTGGCTATTTTGTCGTCATCCCGATGTCGGTTAATTTTGTGGCCACTTTCACCGTGAGTGATGTGGTGAAAAACCAATTTACCCTGGACTCCTATATCGGAATGGTAAAAACCTCTGTCATAGCAGGTGGTCTGTTTTTTGAACTGCCCATCGTCATCTATTTCCTGACCAAATTAGGGATAGTAACGCCAAGTTTCTTAAGAAAATACCGACGCTATGCCGTGGTAATTGTGTTAATTGTGGCCGCTATTGTAACGCCACCCGATGTGGTGAGTCAAACAATTGTCGCCATACCGATGTTGATCATATTTGAATTAAGTGTTATTATTTCCTCCATAGTTTACAAACGAAAAATAAGAAATGAGCAAAGAAGTTAAGGAATTCAATGAGTACCGCACCAAAATGAATGCGAAGTTGTTGGCCGACAACAATAAAATTGTAAAACGTATTTTCAATTTGGACACCAACGCTTATGCAGCTGGCGCTTTGGATGTAAAAACCAAGGAACTTTTGGGATTAGTAGCTTCGGCCGTTTTGCGTTGCGATGATTGCGTGAAATACCATTTGGAAACCAGCTACAAAGAAGGGGTTACCAAAGAAGAAATGATGGAAGCCATGGGCATTGCGACCCTGGTAGGCGGAACAATTGTAGTACCCCATTTGCGCAGAGCCTATGAATTTTGGGAAGCCTTGGAAGAGCAGACCGAAGAATAAAACCGTTTTTTGAATACACAGGAGCCCCACGCGATGGACTCCCTATTTAACTAATTATGATTTTAAGAGCAGAAAATTTAGTAAAAACCTATAAAGGCCGCAGTGTCGTTAAGGGCATATCGGTGGAAGTGAATCAGGGAGAAATCGTAGGCCTTTTGGGCCCCAACGGCGCCGGAAAAACCACCTCTTTCTATATGATTGTGGGACTGGTAAAACCCAATTCGGGTAATATCTTTCTCGACGATATGGACATTACTAAATATCCAATGTACAAACGCGCCCAACAGGGAATTGGCTATTTGGCACAGGAGGCTTCTGTTTTCCGAAAACTGAGTATCGAAGACAATATCTTGAGTGTCTTGCAATTGACTAAGCACACTAAGGCCGAACAGGAAGCCAAAATGGAATCGCTGATTGCCGAATTTGGTTTGCAACACATTCGCACCAACCGAGGGGATTTACTCTCCGGAGGCGAACGCCGTCGTACGGAAATTGCGCGCTGCCTGGCTACCGACCCTAAATTTATCCTTTTGGATGAGCCTTTTGCGGGAGTAGATCCTGTAGCCGTAGAAGACATACAACGCATTGTAGCCCAACTTAAAAATAAGAATATCGGCATTCTGATTACTGATCACAACGTACAGGAAACCCTAGCTATCACTGACAAAACCTATTTGATGTTTGAAGGGGGTATTTTGAAAGCTGGAATCCCGGAAGAATTGGTGGAAGACGAAATGGTAAGACGCGTGTATCTAGGTCAGAACTTCGAACTGCGGAAGAAAAAATTAGAGTTTTAGCCACTGATGCACAGATTAAAAAAAATTCCTTAAAATAATCCGCTCATCTGCGGTTATTTTTTTTTCATTAATCTGTGCATCTGTGGCCAAAAAAAATACCTGCAGATATGCAAATTATTTATTGACTCGCATATAATTCAGCATCTTGGGGGTACCGTTGTAAATATTCACATCTACATTACCCTCTATACCTTGGATTGTTGCTTTTTCGGTAAACTGCCAGAACAACCAATCGTCTTTCATGTCTTCGACAAAGAAATTATAATTGGCAATCCAAAAGGTATACTCACTAAAATCGTCTTTCAGAAAAGCATTATAATAATTCTCCCCCGTATAAATAATCGGTCTCACTTTGTAGTGGGTGTCCACGAGCTCCAGCCAGCGTCGAATACCCGCTTTTAAGCTATCGATGGGCTGGTTCGTTGCTGTACTTTCAATATCCAAAACAGGGGGTAAATCGCCTTTGCGAATGCGCACTGTTTTAATGAAATTCTCGGCCTGAGCGATCGAATTCTCATTCGGACGGTAATAATGATAGGCACCCCGGATAATCTTATTCTTTTTAGATTCCCTCCAATTGTTTTCAAACTGCAGATCAACCTTGTCTACCCCGGCCGTAGCACGAATAAAGACAAAGGCCAGCGGAAAGGTATTTTCTTCGAGCCGCACCTGATTCCACTGAATAGCCCCCTGATATTCGGATACATCAATCCCCGCCACCCGATCTTCATAGCGACTTAGGAGTTCGTAATTCCGCACATCCGAGAAGCGCTTCATTTCTACCGTATTTATTGCGGCGATTTTATCGGTTTTGAAACCCAAATAATAGGCGATTCCGGAGCGGTAGTGCAGCAGAACCCCCGTAGCAAACAGGAGCAGTACAATCGAGAAGACCAAGAGACCGATTTTTGAAATTAAATTGTTTTTTTGCTTTCTTTGAACTGGTTTTCTGCTTACCGTTCTTTTCGTAGGAACTGTTTTTCGGGCTACTGCCATTATTTTTTCCCTCTTTTAGTATTGAAAATGGAGAGTAGAATATAGACTATAATCAGTAGGGGAATTCCTAAATATTGGAAAAAGAGCAATAAAAGAACAGATGTCAACAGAAAGCCTATTTGCAAGGCATTGTCTTTGAAACGGCTGCTTTTTATTTTCAAGGAAAACAGGGGAATTTCGGCATTCAGCATATAGGCACTCAGGAGGGCAATAACAAGCAGGAATGCGGGCGTTGTCAGTAATTCCAATACAAAAATAGAATCGGTATCGCGCAGCACTAAAGGCAAACTTAGGATAAACAAGGCATTAGCAGGAGTGGGCAAACCGATAAAAGATTCCGTTTGACGGGTATCGATATTGAATTTGGCCAATCTGTAGCAAGACCCCAGGGTCACGATGAAGCCCAAGTAGGGAAACCATTGCGTATAAGACAGTTCCATAGACGTTGAGGTATCAATCATCATTTGGTAGAGTACTAGCCCGGGAACGGCACCACTGGTCACCATATCGGCCAGGGAATCCAATTGCACCCCTAGAGGGCCGGAAACCTTAAACAGGCGCGCAAAGAAGCCATCAAAAAAATCAAGAAAAATCCCCAGACAGACAAAGACCAAGGCCATTTCAAAATTACGGTGGGAGGCAAAAACCAGAGCGATGCAACCGCATAATAAATTGAGTAGGGTGATCCCATTGGGAATATAGGCTTTGATGTTCATCTTTGTTTTTTTGAAAAACAAATTTAATACAATAAGTTAAAGAGAGCAGCGTTTTAATAGAGATTTTTTACCCCTTGGTTTCGCCGGCTGTTTATTTGCCCTACAGGCAATGAATTATCCGATTCTATTTCTATTTTTGCTAAACTAATCCCGCAGGCTCCGGTTTGTATATATGCATTGGCTTTGAGAACAATACCTGTATTCGCTTTTCTACTATTTTCGGCACTGACTTCAGCTCAGGTGGTCCGGAAATACTCCAACGAATTTATGACTATCGGGGTCGATGCGGCTGCTTTGGGTATGGCCAATGCGGTTAGTTCCCACACTGGCGATGTGAATTCTGGCTATTGGAATCCTGCGGGATTGATGCAAGTCAAAGACTCCCAATTGGCACTCATGCACGCTAGCTATTTTGCCAATATCGCCCAATACGATTATGCCGCCTATGCCGCGCCTATTGATGATGATAGCGCCTGGGGCTTTTCGATCATCCGTTTTGGCGTCGATGATATTCTGAACACTACCGAATTAATCGCCAGCGACGGAACCATCAATTACGATCGGGTGAGCAAATTCTCCACTGCCGATTATGGCTTTACTTTTTCTTATGCACGGCGCCTGCAGGTTCCCGGTTTGCATTATGGCGTTAATGCCAAGGTCATTCGGAGGATCATTGGGAAGTTTGCGAATTCCTGGGGTTTTGGTATCGATGCGGGAATACAAATGGAACGCAATCATTGGCAGTTTGGATTGATGCTACGCGATATCACGACCACTTATAACATTTGGAATATCGACGAGAAGGAGTACGCCAAGGTGCAGAACGCGAGTCCGGGACAAAATCAGGAATTACCGCAGAGCACCGAGATCACGGCACCCAAAGCCCAATTGGGACTCTCTAGGAAGTTCGAATTTCATTATGATTATACCCTTCTGGCTTCGGCCAATATGAATATGGAATTCTACAAAACCAGGGATATTGTCGCTACAAAATACGGGAGTGTTGCCCCTGCCCTGGGCTTTGAATTCGGCTATACCGATTTGGTTTTCCTAAGAATGGGCTTTGGAAACTTCCAAAACCTGACCCAAATTGACAACACACAAAAGCTGAGTTTCCAACCCAATATCGGCTTGGGATTCAAATACAAAGGCATCCAGATTGATTATGCACTAACCGATTTGGGCAATCAGTCTGCGGCCTTATATTCTAATATCTTCTCCGTCAAAGTCGACCTGGCCGCTTTTCGATAAACGGATTATCAATTTTGCTATTTGAGGGGCTCCCCTTTTCGGAATAACTTGCGGAACAAATTTAACAAGGATCCTTCCTGCCCTGTGGCGGTTTGCAACAAACCCAATATACTCGCCACTATTAGCGGCAGCACCATCAACAAATGCACTTTATTGATCATGATTAGCAAGTAGATTGCAAGCGATGCTAAGGCAATACGGCTGCTCCAATAGACCCCTCTTTTGAAGTTTCGGATGTCGCAATAAACGAGGGCCAGCAAAAGCGGATTGAACAAAAGTATGTTGTAATTGTACTGCAATTCCTGATGCAGGGAATACAAGCCTGCGAAACTCAGAAAGAGACCAAAGGCCGCTAAAAGCAAAAAAAACACGCGGTATACTGCTTTCTTATGGACCAGAATAAGAACTAGGAAAATCAAACTAAAGGCATAAAAGTTGTTCCACCAAGAGAAGGGAACGACAACAGCAGGGAATTCTAATAAAGTCCTATTCTCTAAACAGAGGGGCTGCCCTTTGTATTGCGCTGTCTTCACCGCCGCCTGCAATTCGGATGGCAGGAAGATTTGCGTGCCCGGGCGGTCGACTTTAGCTCCGAAGATAATGCTGATGCCCAGCTGCTCGTAGAAATCGCCATTGAAATAAGGATTGAGAATAGCGCGGTAGGTTTCGGCCGTATCGCCAGTCTTCACCAATACTTCGCCTCCCAGGCTTTTATTGAGGACATTGACCACCATGGTCGTACAGTTTTTATCGATGAACTTATAGATGTAAAAGCGGTCTTCGGAATGTAGGGCGGCATTCAGGGCGCGAAAAAGTTCTTGTTTCTGGGGCGTGGAAAGGTTTAGCACTTGCTCATAAACGGAGCGGCTCTCGTATAAATACTCCTGCATGAAGTCCAGATAAGGCGCCGAGGTTTCGAGGTATTTTAAGTCGCCTTTTACGAATTTAAGGTAGAAATTGGGAGTGCTGAAATCGAAGGTACCGTAGTTGTAGACTTCATCGATGGCGCTAGCGGGATCTTTAATCCGGATGGCGGTGTGGCCAAAAAGGGAATAGGTTTCGGCGCCGCTGCCGCAAGTAATGAGGCTCACAGTACTGGAATCGGAAAGCGGAATACTACTTTGGCTTTTAACCGCATTGGGATAAGCCAGTAATACGACTAGAGTTAAAAGGACGGTCATTTTAAGAGACTTCATAATGGGGAGTCGTTTAATAGTTGCGTCAAAAATAGTTAGAAAAAGGCTAAGAAAAAAGGGTTAATTGGTTAAACGATTAATCGTTATTTGAAGGGCAGGCTATTTTATGAAAAGGAAAAAAATTAACCGCAGCGGTGAGGATTATTAAAGTGTCTTCCAAGTTCTGGGATCTCTGCTGGTGTGAAGAATAGCATAAATTTGAATTAGAGAATCCTGATCGTTGATCGTATAATGGATCAAAAAAGGGAATTTATGTATTGGCATACAGCGTACTTGTCCATATCGAATAGTATACATCTCCGGATTTGAACATAAGGAATTGATACCATCTTTTGTCTGCTTGAGAAAGATTGGTCCTAAATCTTTAAATTGTCGGCTGTACCAAAGGGTTATTTCTTCTATGTCTTCGACTGCTCCTTTTGCTATTTTAATTTGATAGCGAGGCAATTAGGATTTCAAGGTTTCGGAAACTAATTCCCAATCCAATAGACTTTCTGGTTTAGACAGTCCTGTTTGTATGCGTTCTGAAACGATTTGCTGATGTTTTTCAGGGATAGCTGTAGCGCTTGTATTCCATATAAAATCATGTAGCACTAACTTTTCCTGGACTGTCAATTCTTTGACATGATCTAGTAATTCTGTGAAGGGAATTTTCCGGTTTCTGTTTGAATTATCCATGATTTCTAATTGATTTAGACGCTATTGCTTTAATTCTAACAAAGTTAACGAAAATTCTTCTCTTTTGATACTGTGCTATCGCATCAATCAAGAAATTTTACAAAACTAAGCTGCTGTATCTGTGAAACAAATTGTGCTAACACTATCGGCACAATTGGAAAATAAAGGCTTTTTACTATCCTCTCTACCTCGATTATTTTAATCAATAAAGGTTTCTTTAATTACTTCTTTTGTAGCTTTAATTTCAATTTTATTCAATTTCCCTATGACCTTTATAATTCGTATTTTATCAACAGATCTAATTTGATCGATAGCAATTCTACCTTTCTTGTCCGCATGACTGACAGGGACCCTAGTTGGGTAGTCTTTTGTGCTGGAGGCCATAGGGGCAATTACAATCGTATTCAGGTGTTTGTTCATTTCATTTGGCGAAACAATCACACAAGGTCTTGTTTTTTTAATTTCACTTCCTAGGGTAGGATCTAAATTGATTAAAACTATTGCATATTGTGCTAATTCCATTCTTCGAAATTTTCATCTTCAAATACAGCATTTATAAGCATTTCATCATCTCCCGCTGCATTCATTTTTTTGAAAGCAGCTTCCCAATTTTTTCTGGGCGCGGCAATAGGTTTAAGTATAATTTGTCCCATTTCCAATATGATTTCGACCTTGTCTTTAATATTGTATTGATCTAAAATGGTCTTACTGAGCACTAAGCCTTTAGAATTTCCAATTTTGATTATTGCGGTTTCCATACTAGTATTTATTTCTAATGTTAGTACAAAGTAACAACATTAAAAAAGAATAATAAAATTTTCTAGTATTTTTTTAGTAAAAAGGCAATAGTGAGTCGTGAATCGTAGCTGCTGGGATTTGTAGAATACTTTAATCGCTCTAGGGCGCCGCCAGGAGTTAGTTTAATTTTTAAAACTAACATACCATCCTATTCTAATTTGGATAAAAAAAAACAAATGTGTGTTATTTAAAACATAATGACTATTTTTGTATGTAATAACAAACATTTTAAATAAATGGCAACAAGAAAACAAGCTATTTTTCCTAAATATGACAAAGTCTTGGAACAAATGGGAGAAAATATAAAAATAGCTAGAAAAAGGAGGAAACTCACCATGCTACAAATAGCAGAGAGAGCCGATATTTCAAGATCTACAGTGCACCATATTGAATCTGGAAACTCAAGCGTAGCCTTGGGCGCCTATTTCAATGTACTTCGCGTACTAGGTCTTCAGAATGATTTTCTAAAACTCGCTGCCGACGATGAACTGGGAAGAAAACTTCAAGATCTCGAACTTTTAAAATAAGGTCATAGTCGGAATTGCGTTAGTGCTAACATCCGATTAGCTGTGAAATATGAAATAATCAAAAGTCAAAAAATGGCAATCAAAACTGAAATATATGTATATGCGCACTGGAAAGGGATGTCAGAACCAAAAATAATTGGGATTCTTTCAGCTCAGCAGGCCAAAGGCAAAAAAGCATTTAGCTTTGTGTACGATAAAACTTGGTTGAATACCCAACAAAAATTTATTTTAGATCCAGATATACAATTGTATAGTGGTCCACAATACTCGAATCAAAAAGAGAACTTTGGAATCTTTCTAGACAGTATGCCAGACACTTGGGGGAGAACACTAATGAAGCGTAGAGCGGCACAATTGGCTAAGGAGAAAGGAGAAAAAGCAGCAACACTCTATGATATAGATTTCCTTTTAGGAGTTTACGACGAAAGCCGCATGGGAGCCTTACGGTTTAAAGTAAACCCATCAGAAGATTTTCTCGACAACAATAAAACTGCTTCAACACCGCCATGGTCCTCTATTCGAGAACTGCAAATTGCAGCAGCTAATTTTGAAAACGACGATAATAATGAAGCTCTAAAAAAATGGTTATCGGTCTTGATAGCACCGGGGTCCTCACTCGGAGGAGCTAGACCCAAGGCCAATGTCTTAGACCATGATAAAAGCCTATGGATTGCTAAATTCCCATCCAAAACGGACACCTCTGACAAAGGAGCATGGGAATTTCTGACCTATAAGCTAGCTAAAAAGGCACATATTGAAATGGCGCCCTCTCGTATAGAAAAAATAATGGGTAATTATCATACTTTTTTCACGAAACGTTTCGATCGTGAAAATGGAGAAAGAATACACTTTGCATCTGCAATGACTATGACTGCAAACAATGAAGACACCCTGGGGGAACATCCGGCAAGTTATTTAGATATCGCCGAATTCATAAGCAATCATGGCGCAAATATAGAAGTTAATTTGCACCAACTGTGGCGCAGAATAATTTTCAATATTGCAATTTCAAATACAGATGATCATTTAAGAAATCACGGTTTTATATTGACCAATCTAGGTTGGATACTATCCCCTGCTTATGACCTTAATCCATCAATTGAAAAAGACGGCTTATCTATAAACATTGATACTGAAAACAATGCATTGGATTTTGAACTAGCAAAAAGTGTTGGAGACTATTTCCGTTTAAACCAAGTCCAAATGGAAACCATAATTAATGAAGTACTAGAATCAACAACGAATTGGAGAACAGTAGCAAAAGAAATTGGTATAACAAGAGCCGAACAAGAGATAATGAGTAAAGCTTTTCTAACAAAAGACTAGCTTCAGGAGAGAATTACTGACCGTGCTAGAAGAGTACCGTCAAAGTTTTTTACTTTGACAAAGGTTTTTGTGGGTACATGGATTTTAGGTGCTCGGTTTTGGAAAGCGTGACGGCAAAACGAGGGATTTATTCCTTGTTAAGGTTCTCCTTTCAACTTTCTCCTTTCGACATTTGACTTTCTCCTTTCGACTAATTTAGTGAGCGGCCTGACGGAAAATGAAGATACGTATTCGTTGATAGGGATTTTGGGTATTAACATAGGATAGGCTAAGTCGTTTTAAAGAACGACTCCTTTGTCAAAGTTTTTTACTTTGACAAAGGTTTTTGTGGGTACATGGATTTTAGGTGCTCGGTTTTGGGACACATGACGGCAAAACGAGGGATTTATTCCTTGTTAAGATTCTCCTTTCAACTTTCGACATTTGACTTTCTCCTTTCGACTTTCGACTTTCTCCTTTCGACTAATTTAATGAGTGGCCTGACGGAAAATGAAGATACGTATTCGTTGATAGGGATTTTGGGTATTAACATAGGTTAGGCTAAGTCGTTTTAAAGAACGACTCCTTTGTCAAAGTTTTTTACTTTGACAAAGGTTTTTGTGGGTA
>CANEZU010000036.1 GCA_947444255.1 Flavobacteriaceae bacterium
ATACCGGTCATAATGGAAATCTGGATCCTAAAGAAAAAATTATGCTGGCAACTTCTACAGATTTAAAAACCTGGATCAAGAAACCATTATTTCAGCTACAGGCTTCTATTGGTTATGATCGAAATGAATTTAGAGATCCTATCATTATAGAGGATAAAACAACTGGGACTTATAAAATGTTGATTGCTTCACGTTCCACCGCAGGTATTATAGATAATAATGTGGTACCATGGCGAGCAGTATTAGCCCAATACAGTTCAATAAACTTAATGGATTGGACGTTAGAAAAGCCATTCTACGAAGATACATCTACTTTTATGACGGAGTGTCCAGACGTATTTACGATGGGAAATTATCAATATATTATTTATTCCAATATTGATGACCGTATGGTGCATTATAAATACCGCTCTCTAACTTCAAATTTATGGATTACACCTAACAATAGTAAATTGGACGGTATTGCTTTTTATGCTGGGAGATCAGTTTTTGATGGTGTAAACCGATATCTTATGGGTTGGTGTCCTACAAAAAATAATGGTAGCGATGCTAATAATTATGATTGGGCAGGTTCATTGGTAACACATCGTTTAATACAACATTCAGATGGTACTTTTGGAGTTGCCATTACTGATGGTGTTAATAAAAAGTTTACTACGGCTAAAGTCCTAACTCCTCTAAAAAGTTTAGGAAGTTCAAAGGCGAATGACAACTATACTTTGACAAGTGGTGGAGAAAAATCATATTCGCTATTTGATAGAGAAACAAAGGCTTTTAAAATTAAAACACAAATTAACGCTACAAGTTCCACTCAGTTTGGTTTTGGATTTGGTGCTTGTAGTACTCTAAATGAAATGTATTCCATTGTTTTTGATTTAACTAAAAATCAAATAAGATTAGAGAAATCTATAAAAAATGGTTCTTCATCAGCAGTTATATCAACGCTTACCCAATTACCGTTGGCAGTGCCCACCAATAAACAGTTTGATCTAACTATAGTATCTGAGAATTCTGTTTGTGTTGTGTACATCAATGATGAAATAGCATTCACCAATCGTATTTATAAAATGAGTCAAAATCCTTGGACAATTTTTGCTAATAATGGAGAGCTTACATTCTCAGATCTTAAAGTTTTTAACTAGTCAACAATAACAATTATTAAATCAATTAAATCAATAAAACCAATTAAAAATCATGAAAAAAATTACACAAAAACTAGCGCTAATACTAATGTTAGCCTTAACTGGTGCATGTTTTGCACAAAAAAAGATTGCTTTTATAGGCCAGGCTGGTACCTATAATGATGATTTGTCAGCAACAAATGTAGAATATTTGCCTGAAGGTGATACTGCAGCCGGAATTTGGTTTATGGAAGATTTTGGAGTAAATACACCAAATGTCACGGTAAATTATTTGTCTTTTGAAGACGCTGCTGCTCCTGGAGCTAATTTAAGTCAATATAATGTAATTTGGATTCAATATGATCCAGAAACTTGGACGGGTAGGCTGACAGATTTTCCAAGAAGTCGTCCTGAGGGAGACGGAACAAAACATAGTATGTTAAAAAAGTCAGGTTTCGATTGGGGTAGAGATGAGGCAACAGACGGTCCTTTAGAAGATGCATTCGTCGCTGCAATTAAAACCTATTATCAAGGAGGAGGAAATATGCTTTTGGGAAATTTTGCAGGTGCAGGTATAGAACCATTTGGTGTTATTAATTCAGCATTATCAAATCCTTGGGAATATAAGCCAAATCAAGATTTTGGAGATGTTTTTCCATGTGCTTGTAATACAGTTGGCGCATGGGGAAATTGGTGGAAAGGAGCAAGTGATAGTCCTTTAATTACTGGAATAACAACATCTATTGATGCCTGTAATGAGACTCTTCCTTATATTTCCTTTCTTACTTCCGGAACTGAAAAGAAAAATCGAGTACTTCAATATAATTTGGATTTTGGACGTATCGCCAATGATAATCCATCAGCCAATTTAGCAACAAAAAGAGGAATCTTAGAGGATTTATTACAAGCGAAAATTTTAGTACTTAACTGCGGTGGGAATGAAGTTCAAGGATTAGAATTTAATCCAACCGGATTTAATGCAGGTAAGGGTACTGTGATTTCATACGGTGCAGGTACATATGATTGGTATGTGGGTACTAATGGAAATAATAATAATGTCAAAAATCTTACTAAAAATACACTATTATATTTGGCTAACAAAAGCAATTTATCTGTTGCTTCATTAGATGGGTCATTGAACATCAAATTTTATCCGAATCCAGTGCAATCTGATTTGAAAATTCAATACAAAGGGGATCTTACTACGAGTGTATATGATATTCGCGGTTCAAAATTAGTTGAAACTAAATCCAAGAGTATTGATATGTCAAAAATGTCAAAAGGTATGTATATAATAAAAACCTTTGAAAATGACAGCAATAAAACGAATAGTTACAAAATAATTAAAGAATAATTTATAATTAAGTTTTACATACGACTAGTTTTTTAGGGCGGATAGAGCATTTAATTGCTTTATCCGCCCTAATTATTTGGGTAAATTCATAAGCATATTTATTTAGAAAAGTTCTTACTTATACCTTAAATAATTTAGTTTTATAGTTCTTATAACATTGGAAATCTTAATAATATAAATAGGAGAAAAAAACGGATTAACTTTTGTAGTTCGAATATTTTTGCCTTTAATCGGTTTTATATATATTTACATTTTTTATGACTATTTATATGTAATAGTCATAAATAAAAATCAATTGTCTTTTACACTTGAACTTTATTTCAACAATATATTATTTCAGCAACCTTTCGTTTCCCATTTTAATTAATTTTAACCAATGCTAAGAAAATTTACTTTTTTAATTCTTATTAGCGCTACTTTATTTTTAAACTCTTGTAAATTAGAGGATGATGATAAGGCCAAGATAGCCATAGGATTTTCGCAAAGTGTTAACAGTGATAATTGGAGGATATCAATGAACCATACTATGGAAGTAGAAGCTGAACTTCATCCAGAAGTAGTTCTAACCATTTCAAATGCCAATCGCCAAGCAAAAAAGCAAATTCAGGATATTGAAAAATTTATAGCTAATAAAGTAGATGTTATTATTGTATCTCCTTTTGAATCCGATTCTATAGTTCCCGTAATTGAGAAAGCAAAAGCGAATGGAATTCCTGTTATTATAGTCGACAGAAAAGCAAATACGTCTAATTATACTGCATATCTGGGAGCTGATAATTTTGAAGTAGGACAATTAGCGGGAAAGCATATTGCTTCTGTTTCAAATGGACATGCAAATGTGATTGAAATTTATGGGGATTTAAAAACATCGCCTGGTCTTGAGCGAAGTAAAGGGTTTCGTCAAATTGTAAATCAATTTCCAGGAATCAAAGTTTTCACAATAGATTCAGATGACTTTGGTCATCCTCAACCCAATTTCATAAGGTTATTAGACAGTAAGCCTAATATAGATTATGTATATTCTTTTAATGATGATATAGCATACAATGCTTGGAAAATTGCCAAGAATATGGGCTTAGAAAATAAAATTAAATTCATTGGCGTTGATGGACTCAATGGGCCATATGGTGGTATTCAGCTTGTTCAGGACAAAATTTTGCAAGCCACTGTCTTATATCCAACAGGAGGTAGCGAAGCTATTAAATTAGCTATGAAAATAGCCCATAAAGAGATTGTCCCTAAAAACAACAAACTCAATACCATATTGATAACTGCACTAAATGCAGATATTATGAGCAATCAATTTGATAAAATTACAATTCAACAATCAGATATTGAGCAACAACAGAGTGTTATTAAAAGTCAAGAAGAGAAATACTCCAGTCAGAATAATCTTTTAAAGCTTTTGTTTTCTTTATTTTTAGTAACATTAGGTTTAGCAGTCTTTAGTGTTTATTCCCGTATAACAATAAGCCGGAAAAAGAAAGAATTAGAAGCGACAAATAAAAAAATCAAGAGTCAAAGAAATGAGATTAAAAAATATTCCGAAGAGTTAAAGATAAGTAATGAGGCGCGATTAAATTTTTTTATGGGTTTATCCCACGAATTCAAAACGCCTCTGACACTAATTTTAAGTTCTGTGGAATCCTTGAGTAGCGAATTTAAAAACAGAGGGATTTCTGTTAATAAAGAAATTAGCTTAATGTACAATAATTCCAGAAGACTACTCCGATTAATTAATCAATTACTGGATTATAGAAAAGCCGAAGATAGAAAGTTTGTTTTAAGGGCTTCCATAACTAATATTTTAGATTTTTCTAAGAGTATTATTATGGATTTTGAAAGGGAAGCTAAAAAAAGGAATATTGACTTTACACTTACTACAAACAATCCGGATCTTGAAGTTTATTTTGATAGAAATTTAATGGACAAGGTTTATTTTAATTTATTATCAAATGCCTTTAAATTTACACCTGAAAAAGGTAAAATTTCAGTATTTATTAAAGAAGAAAAACTCAATAAAGAAGTAAAAATCTACTTTAAAGATTCCGGAATTGGAATTCCGGAAAAGGAATTGAAAGATGTTTTTAATGCTTTTTACCAAGGATCTAATAATTTTAGAAACAGTTCAGGTATTGGACTTCATCTATCAAAAAGTTTTATCGAGTTGCATAAAGGAGACATTGAAATTAATTCTAAAAGTGGAACCGAATTTATAATTACACTCCAACTAGGGAAGGAGCATCTAGATGAAAAAGAAATTATTAAGGAGACTGTATTAGATAATGGTTATCTTCCAGATTATTTAGATTCAGAAGTTATTCAAAGTGTAGAACTAAACAATTCGGAAGATAAATATTCTATTTTATACATTGAAGACAATAAAGAATTATTAGATTTTATTTCACTTAAGCTTTCGGCAGACTACTCTATATATACTTCTGATGGAACCAACGCTATTGAAAGGGCATTGGAGCTAATACCAGATGTTATCATATGTGATTTAAATTTACCGGATAAAAATGGTTTCGAAATTTGTGAGATACTCAAGAAAGATCTGAGAACTTCCCATATACCTGTAATTATTTTAACAGCTTCTGACAATCCAGAATCGTATTCAAAAGCGCTTGAGAGTGGTGCGGATGTGTTTCTTACTAAACCTTTTAATTTAAAATCGTTGACTCAATCAATTAAAAGTTTACTTTTTAACAGAGAAAAAGTCCGTTTTTATTATTCAAATAACATTGTAAATATTGTTAATAATGAGAATGCTAATTTTGGTATTTCCGAACAGGATTTTCTCAGAAAATTAAATGAATTAATAGAGAAAAATATTGATAAATCTTTATATACTGTCGAAGATTTAGCGAAAGACTTAAATATATCTCGAGTACAATTGTATCGCAAAGTAAAGGCTATATTAGGCATTAGTATTAGCGATCATATTAATAATATTCGATTAGAAAAGTCTAAAGAGCTACTCTTAAATTCCAATCAAAACATTTCAGAAATTGCCTATTCCTTAGGATTTTCTTCTCCTAATTATTTCTCTACGAGCTTTAAAAATAAATACGGGCTTTCTCCTAAAGAGTTTAAAAAATAAACTCAAATTATAATATTTAAGTTTTTGGTTAGACTTATAATAAACCGTTTAACTATGCTTTTCCTTATTTTAGAACGTAGACCCTATCAATAGGGTATCTATTATTGTTTAAATCAAAACCATCAAAATATTTTTTTGGTGGTTTTTTTGTGGAATTTAATTCCAACTCTTAAAAAGAAATTTTAAAATAAGATAAAATTTACATATTTCGTTAAAAGAAGATTGAAAAATTAAATATTTATATTTCAATAGGGATCAATTCCTGTGTTTATAAAAAAATCATTGTATCAAAATTGTAATTTTTTGTAACATAAACATAACTACAACCATGTAGTATTTTTGTTTTCAATACGTAATCTGTTTATTTTTAAAGCTTAAGGTTTTTTTTATTACTTTTTTTTCGTGTTAAATAAATTGGTAACATTATCAAAATACGAATGTGTTTTTTGAAGATAAATTAGCCATTCAATATTTTAATTACACACAATGAAAAAAATAGTAGTTTGGGCTTTGATTGCTTCATTAGCAGGTTTTCTATTTGGTTTTGATACCGTTGTTATTTCTGGAGCAGATAAAAAGCTTCAAGTGCTTTGGAATTCCTCAGATGCATTTCATGGTACAATAGTTATGGGAATGGCTTTATGGGGAACTGTACTAGGTGCAATATTCGGAGGTATTCCTTCTAATAGAATAGGGAGGAGAAATACCTTAGTATGGATAGGTATACTATTCTTGTTTTCTGCAATTGGATCAGCTTTTGCAAATAACCCATTCGTTTTTGCCGCTTTTAGATTTATTGGAGGTTTGGGTGTTGGTGCCTCAACAATTGCCGCTCCAGCTTACATTTCAGAAATTGCTCCCGCAAAAGACAGAGGTAAACTAGTTGCTTTTTATCAATTCAATATTGTTTTAGGGATTCTAATGGCTTTTTTATCTAATTATCTTTTAAATGATGTTGGGGAGAATTCTTGGAGATGGATGATGGGGGTACAAGCAATACCGTCTGTAATTTATGTTTTATTGATAATTACAATTCCTAAAAGCCCTAGATGGTTATTATCTAAATCACGTAACGAAGAAGCTAGAAATGTTTTGAAATTAATGGGGCAGGAAGCCGATTATGAAAAAATAAAAGCAGAGATAGAGAAAGACAATAAAGATGCCTTATTTACAAATGACACTATATTCTTGAAGAAATACAGAACGCCTTTAATCTTGGCGTTTTTAATGGCTTTTTTCAATCAATTATCGGGGATAAATGCTTTTTTATATTATTCAAATAGGATTTTTCAAGAAGCAGGCCTAGGTGAAAGTACCGCCTTATTAAGCAGTATTGGAATTGGTGTGGTGAATTTAATTTTTACACTATTAGGTGTTTTCTTAATAGACAAGCTAGGGCGTAAAGTATTAATGTACATAGGTTCATTCGGCTATATCATATCACTCTCACTTGTGGCTATGGCTTTCTTTTTTCATTGGGGAGGTATAGCTGTTCCCGTCTTTTTATTCCTATTTATTGCAGCTCATGCAATAGGCCAAGGCGCTGTAATTTGGGTTTTTATATCCGAAATTTTTCCAAATCATCTCAGAGCATCAGGTCAATCTTTTGGAAGTACCACGCATTGGGTTCTTGCGGCTATTATTCCTTCACTAATTCCCTATTTATTTTCGACGGTTGGACCTGGCGTCGTATTTATATTTTTTGCAGTAATGATGGTTTTTCAACTATTATTTGTGGTCTTTTTGATGCCAGAAACTAAAGGGATGTCTTTAGAAGAGTTAAGTAAAAATTTAATAAATAAATAAAATTATGATCAAAATAAAAATATTTAAATATGTTGGAATGGCATGCTGTATAGTATTTTTTTCAAGTGTAGTTAGTTGTAAAAAGTTTTCCGCTTTAAATACGAAATCCTATTCTGAAAAAGAACTGTATCGACCTAATTTTCACTTTACTCCAAAAAAAGGTTGGATGAATGACCCAAATGGTATGTTTTATTATAACGGATACTACCATCTTTTTTATCAATATTATCCAGATTCAAATGTATGGGGACCAATGCATTGGGGGCATGCTATAAGCACCGATCTTATCACATGGATTGAGAAACCAATTGCATTGTACCCAGACGAGAAAGGATATATCTTTTCAGGGAGTGCTGTAGTAGATGTTAAAAATACTTCCGGTTTTGGGAGTCTTCAAAACCCTCCCATGGTAGCTATGTTTACCTATCATGACATGAAAAAAGAAAAAGCAGGAGAGACTAATTATCAGTCTCAAGGAATAGCCTATTCCTTAAATGAGGGCTTGACTTGGACAAAATATGAAGCCAATCCAATAATTAAAAATCCAAATATTAAAGACTTTAGAGATCCTAAAATGACATGGGATGCCTTTCATCAACAATGGATTATGGTATTGGCAGCAGGTGATAAGACAATGTTTTATGGGTCTAAAAATTTAAAAAACTGGGAACTCCTCTCCGATTTTGGAAAAGATATTGGCGCTCACGGTGGTGTTTGGGAATGTCCTGATTTCTTTCCGATCCTTGTAGACGGAACTGATGATTACAAATGGGTGATGCTTCTAAGTATCAATCCAGGTGGACCTAATGGTGGTTCTGCTACTCAATATTTTGTAGGTGATTTTGATGGAAAAAAATTCACTATCGATGAATCTTTTTCAAAAGATGTAAAACAACAGAAAGGTATTTTTATTGACTATGGTCGAGATAATTATGCAGGCGTTACTTGGTCTAATATATCCGAGGTTGACGGAAGAAAATTATTTATAGGGTGGATGTCTAATTGGCAATATGCGCAAAAAGTGCCAACAGAAACATGGAGAAGCAGTATGACTATACCTAGAGAATTAGTCCTTGAAAAAGTAGGGGGTCACTATACTGTTTCTTCTAAGCCCGTAAAAGAATTACAAAATTATGTTGCTAAAACGATTAAAAAAGAAACCCTTAAAATAGATAAAGAAGCAGTATTAATTGATAAATCATTAATCGATTTATCAAAACTTGATATCAATTTTTCTTTAAAAAATCTTAAAAAGGATACGTACACTTTTTCGTTTTCGAATGATTCTAATAATTCAATTCAATTTGGAATCAACAATAAGGAGAATTACTTTTTTATCGATAGATCAAAATCTGGTAAAGTTGACTTTTCTGATCTTTTTGCAAACAAGATTTCAAAAGCACCTTTTAAAGTAGGATTTGATAAAATGGATCTTAGAATAATCGTAGACAAAACTTCAATCGAAATCTTTTACAATAATGGAAAAACGGTAATGTCAGAAATATTTTTTCCAGATAAACCAATGGAATATTTTTCGGTTTCTAAAGCCAAAACGGAATTTACCATTGATAACTTAATTATTAACCAATTAAATTTTAACTAAAACAACCAAATTATGAAACACAAAATTATTCTCTATTTAATGCTGATGGGATCCTTTTTTTCTTTGTCAGCACAAAACATCGGAATCAAAGGGGTGGTCTCAGCCTCCGAAGATGGTAAACCGCTTCCCGGCGCTACAATAATAGTTTCCGGAACAAATAAAGGAACTTCAACTGATCTTGATGGTCAGTTTACAATTCAGAGTGTAGATAAAAATGCTACACTTGTATTTAGTTATGCAGGCTATGCCTCACAAACGATTAAGCTGAATGGTCAAACTGTTTTGAATATTTCATTAAAAACGCAGATTTTAAAATTAGATGATGTTGTTGTAACAGGGTATTCTAAGGAGAAAAAAGCGGATTTAACAGGCGCTGTTACGGTAGTTGATATAAAACCGATTACAGGTCAGACTATGAGTTCTGGAAATGCCATGCAGGCTTTACAAGGTAGGGTGGCAGGTTTAACAATTGAAAAATCAGGTGATCCTAGTGGGGCAAGCAGTAGAATACTAATTAGAGGGGTTAGTACATTAGGGAATACAGATCCATTATATGTTATCGATGGTGTTCCTACAACAAGACCTGAGGTTTTTGCAAGTTTAAATCCAAGTGCTATTGCATCTATTCAAGTTTTAAAAGATGCTTCTGCCTCTTCTATTTATGGATCTAGAGCGGCCAATGGGGTAATCATTGTAACAACTAAAAATGCGTCTAAAGGCGGTCTCACTAAAGTTTCTTTTAGTACAAATGTCTCTGTTCTTTCTGAGAAAAAACAACGTTATAAAATGCTTAATGCTCTTGACAGAGGAAAGGTTTTATGGCAGGCATCAGTTAATGATGGAGCAAGTCCATCTGGGGGATATGGTGAAATCTATAATTTTGATTGGAATAATGATTTTAGTAATCCAGTTTTGAATAGTGTTACTGTAAAACCTTATGTAGGAGGCGATATTAATGTTCCTGCTGGGGATACAAATTGGCAGGATACTGTTTATAAAACAGGTCTTTTGGTTAATAATGATTTATCCATTTCTGGAGGTTCTGACAAAGCTAATGCAGTATTGAATTTGGGGTATTTAGATAATTCTGGAATGTTAAAATTCACTAATTATGAGAGATATTCTGCTAGACTTAATGCCAATTTTAAATTGTTCAATGACAAAGTTAGATTTGGTGTTAATTCTCAATTTACACAATCTAATGAAAGAAATGCTGCAGGAGATGTAGGTAATGCACCAACACCTGGTTTAGCAATAACACTAGCGCCAACGATTCCAGTTTACACGGCATCGGGTGATTATGCTGGTCCATTGGGTTCTGGTTATTCAGATAGAAACAACCCTTTACTAATGCAATATTTGAACAGATGGGATAATAGCAAAAAAATGGCTTTGTACGGAAATGTTTTTACTGAAATTGACATTTTAAAAGGGCTTACCTTTAGAAATAGTATTGGAATCGATTTTAATGATTATAATAGAAAAGACATTGAACCAATTGTGAAAAATGGATTTGTTAATAGAAGTAATAATAGTTTGTCTTTTGATACCAATAAATATTCTAGTTTAACAATTTCAAATACCTTAAATTATAATCTTAATGTTTCCGAGCATAAATTTGGAATCCTTATTGGTACTGAATCAACTAAGACAGATTTGAACACCTTGTATGCACGTGCAGAGGGGTTTGCAGTAGAATCAGAATCTTATTTCACATTATCTGCAGCTACAGGAGCTAGAACAAACAATGGAATTTCAACGGGTAGTAGACTACTTTCTCAGTTTGGAAAATTTAATTATGCTTTTTCGGATCGATATTTAGCTTCATTCACAATTCGTCGTGATGGATCATCAAGATTTGGTCAAGACAATAGATATGGTATTTTCCCAGCGGTTACTGCAGGATGGAGGATAAATAATGAACAATTCCTTAAAAATGTAAAAGTAATTTCAAACTTGAAGCTACGTGCTGGTTATGGAGAAGTAGGAAATCAATCTATTGGAGATAATGCTCGTTTTGGACTTTATGAAGCTAGATATGGACCGAATCAAAATGTTTATTATCCAGATTTTTTCAATATTTATTATAATGTAGGAACGGCTTATGATTTAAATGGAACTAATACTGGAAACTTGTCTTCTGGATTTGTGTCTATACAAGCGGCGAATTCAGGCTTAAAATGGGAAACTACCAAAGAGGCTAATGTTGGTTTGGATTTTGGTTTTTTCGGAAATAAATTATCCGGTTCGTTTGATTATTTCTCAAGAAAGACAGAAGGAATTTTAATTAGACCACCAGTTGCATCTACTGTTGGAGAAGGGCAACAACGTTTTGTTAATGGTGCTTCGACTGCAAATAAAGGTTGGGAACTTACTGTAGGATATGCTGATAAATTAGATAACGGTCTGTCTTATAATATTACTACTAATTTTGGTGCAACAAAAAATAAAATTACCGATTTGCCAGTAGAGGTAAGAGCTGCTTATCCAGGAACTGCCGCTAATTCTATAATAGGACATTCACAATTCGAAATTTTTGGATACAAAACAGAGGGTCTATTCCAAAATCAAGCTGAAATTGATGCCCATGCAACTCAAGTAGGTTCTCGATTGGGAGGTATTAAATTTGTTGATATCAATGGAGATAACGTGATTAATTCAGATGATAGAACTTTTATTGGTTCAACTCTTCCAAAATTAGAATACGGTATTAATATTAGTTTAGCCTATAAAAATATTGATTTCTCCATTTTTGGTTCTGGTGTAGCCGGAAGAGTTGGGGTTGATCCATATATTTATTGGAATAATTTTGTTCAAGGAAGAGACAATGCTGCTCCAGGAACATTAAATGCTTGGACGCCTACTAATACTAATACAAGTGTGCCTTCTCTTTCATTAGCTCATAATGACACACAGATGTCAGATTATATTTTGAGAAACAATTCCTATTTCAAACTTAGAAATATGCAAATTGGTTATTCATTATCAAATAAGTTGATTAATAAATCGGGATTCATTACCAGTTGCAGAATTTATGCACAAGGAGAAAATTTATTTTGGATTACTCCAAAAGGATATATTGGTTCCGATCCAGAACGAACAGATGTGAATAGAATACCAGTACCAACGACTTACTCATTAGGTGTAAACTTTAATTTTTAATTAATTATCATGAAGAAATATAATAATATAGTTATAATTTGTTTGTCATTTTTGTTTTTGACATCTTGTAGCTCCGATTTTTTAGAATATGAACCAACGGGAGTATTGTCTTCTGGAAACGTAGCAACAGCTGCAAATGCAGAAGCTCTCGTAAATTCAGCTTATGCTGCAATAGGGAATGATGAAATGGTTGGTCCAATAACAAACCAATGGGTTTATGGAAGTGTACGATCTGATGATGCCTATAAAGGTGGAGGTGGTCGAGGTGATGTTGATGTTATTGACCGTTACGAACAATACAATACCACTATTCCAGATTATGGAGACTGGATGTTACCTAAAACTTGGACAAATCATTATAAAGCGATTTCTAGAGCTAATTTTGCTTTGTCTGTAATAAATTCTATACCAGATGCGGATTATCCTCTAAAAAAAATTAGACAAGCAGAATTGCGTTTTTTAAGAGCTCATTCTCATTTTATGTTGAAATTATTATTTAATAAAGTGCCTTATATCACTGAAGACCTCACGCAAGAAGACATATTAAAAACCTCAAATGATTTATCTAGTGATGCTTTGTGGGACAAAATTGCTGAGGATTTTCAATTTGCACTTGATAATTTACCTCAGAAACAGGATCAGGTAGGGAGAGCAAACAAAAATGCTGCAGCTGCTTATTTGGCAAAATTAAATTTATATCAAGCATATAAACAAAATGATGCGCATCAAGTAACAAGTATAGATGCAGCAAAATTACAAAAAGTAATAGATTATGCAGATAAAGTAACGGGAAGCTTAGAGCCTGACTTTGGAAATAATTTTTTAGACGGTCATGATAATGGTCCCGAATCAATATGGGCTGTTCAGTTTTCGATTAATGACGGAACAAATACGGGTAGAGTTAGTTTTGTTACAGGACTGAATTCTCCTCACGGAACCCCTCTTTATGGCTGTTGTGGCTTTCATTTAGCGAGTCAAAATATGGTAAATGCTTTTAAAACTGATGCAAATGGATTGCCATTACTTGATACTTTTAATGTTTCTGACATTTTTAGCAGAATTAATGGTAATGGTGCTGCGACTCTTACTGCAGGAGTAACTCTTGACCCTAGGATTGACCATACTGTAGGGGTACCAGGAAGACCTTTCAAATATAAAAACACTTTAAAAACTTCGGGTGACATGGTTTACAATTTAAGTTGGGCTAGAGATCCAGGTGTTTATGGCTATTTTGGAAATATGAAGGAGCAACAATCTCCGGACTGTTCTTGCTATGTAAAAAATGGACCGTTTATAGGGACTTCTAAAAATGTCGACTTTATTCGATATGCTGATATTTTATTATTTAAAGCCGAAGCATTAATCCAATTAAATAGATATGACGAAGCTTTGCCTTTAATTAATCAAATTAGAGCTAGAGCTGCCACTAGTGAGTCTATGCCACTAGCAGCAGGTGCCTCAAACGTATATAAAGTGCAGCAATATGCTTCTTTTTCATCAAAAGAATATGCACTGAAAGCATTAATGTTTGAAAGACGCCTGGAGTTTGGTATGGAAGGACCTCGTTTCTTTGATTTAGTGAGATGGGGTATTGCTGAGCCTGTTTTGAACGCCTATCTTTCTAAAGAAAGAATCAAAAGAGATTATCTTTCAAATGCACATTTTACATCAGGTAGAGATGAATATTATCCAATACCTCAAAGAGAAATAGATTTTACGGGAGGTTTGTACACGCAAAATCCGGGTTATTAAAAGTAAAGTTAGTTATAAGTTTGTTTAGGTTTGAAGATTGGTTAGAGGCAAGTAAAATACTTGCCTCTAACTTTTTCGTATCATTGCTAAAATTCTTTTTAGAGTACATTGAATTGCAGTGATGATTTTATAACAGTTTTAAATAATAATAAGGAAAAAAATGCGTACACCCTTTTATACAAAAAAAATGATATCCATTTTTACTTTTATAGTAGGTTTATATCATTTATCGGCACAAATAATTACTATCCCTATTAGCACAGAAAAAAATATGCTGCTATTACAAACAGATAATTCGAATAGACTGAATACGATTTATTTTGGGAAACCTCTAGAAAATGAAAGTGAATATGCTACTGTTTCGGCAGGATATAATTATGATTATTCCAACCAAGGAATTTATAATTCAGCCTATACACCTTCTGGCACTTGGAATCTTTCTGAACCAGCCATACAAGTCAAACATGCGGATGGGAATACTTCTTTGGAACTTAAATATGTAAGTCATCGTGTCGAAAAAATCGATGCCAATAGTACTATTACTAGCATCATTCTTAAAGATCCCATTTATCCTTTTGAGCTAACTTTATTTTATAAAACTTGGCTTAAAGAAAATGTAATTGAACAATGGACCGAGATAAAACACAAGGAGAAAAAAGCAGTTTTGTTACAGAAATATGCTTCAGCAAATCTGTTTTTCGGAGGAAAAGAGTTCTATCTGACAAGTTTTCAAGGAGAATATCTAAAAGAAATGCAACCCGTTGAAACTAAATTAGTGCAAGGAATCAGGTCAGTAGATTCAAAATTAGGAACGCGAGCGATGCTAACGCAAACGCCTAATTTTATGCTTTCGTTTGGCAAACCTGTTTCAGAAAATGAGGGTACGGTTATGATAGGTCAATTGGCCTGGAGTAGCAATTTTAAATTGGAAT
>CANEZU010000037.1 GCA_947444255.1 Flavobacteriaceae bacterium
AAATCATTTATTTAGTCTGGTTTTTTTGTGGAATTATTTATTATGATAGTTATTTTACGCAATCGATTGAGGTGTTATTACTATTTTCAAAAATCTAATTTGAAAGTAATTTTTTTCATTTTTGCAATGCTTTTATAAAAATCAGCTGATAAAACGCTAATTTAGAAAGATTCTTAGTGCAAATGCAGGTTTTGTTTATCGTTTCGATTTCGAATTTGATAATAAATAATGGTTTAAATAATAATTATACAATTATTTAATTTGAAACTACATTTTATGTATCAAAGACTGCTAATTAATGGGTTTTAACAATAAAAATGTTTCTAAACCGCTCTTTTATTAAAATAAGTTTAAAATTAAATTGAATTGATTAAATTTGCAGCACAAACTAAACAAACCTATTCATTATGGCTTTTGATATTGATATGATTAAAAAAGTGTACGAGAATATGACAACTCGCGTAGATCAAGCGCGTGAAATTGTTGGACGTCCACTTACATTAACCGAAAAGATTTTATACAATCACCTTTGGGAAGGAAAACCGTCTCAAGCATTTTCACGAGGTAAAGACTATGTAGATTTTGCTCCAGATAGAGTTGCTTGTCAAGATGCGACAGCACAAATGGCATTATTGCAATTTATGCATGCTGGGAAAACCAAAGTAGCAGTTCCTACAACCGTGCATTGTGATCACTTGATCCAAGCCAAAGTTGATGCTGTGACTGATTTAGCGCGTGCTAAAACGCAGAGTAATGAAGTTTTTGATTTTCTTTCATCAGTTTCAGATAAATACGGAATCGGTTTTTGGAAACCGGGAGCTGGAATTATTCACCAAGTAGTTCTTGAAAACTATGCTTTTCCAGGTGGATTAATGATTGGAACTGATTCACATACTGTAAATGCAGGTGGATTGGGGATGATTGCCATTGGAGTTGGTGGAGCTGATGCCGTTGATGTTATGTCAGGAATGGCTTGGGAATTAAAATTCCCAAAATTAATTGGAGTTAAATTAACAGGGAAACTTTCGGGTTGGGTTGCCCCAAAAGATGTAATCTTAAAAGTAGCTGGAATTCTTACTGTAAAAGGAGGGACTGGAGCTATCGTTGAATATTTTGGCGAAGGAGCAACATCAATGTCTTGTACTGGTAAAGGAACAATTTGTAATATGGGTGCTGAAATTGGAGCTACAACTTCTACTTTTGGTTATGACGAATCGATGGATCGTTATTTGCGTTCTACGGATCGTGCGGATATTGCAGACGAAGCCAATAAAGTAGCAAAATACTTAACAGGAGATCCTGAAGTATATGCTAATCCAGAGCAATATTTTGACGAAGTGATTGAAATCAACTTATCGGAGATGGAGCCTTATTTAAACGGTCCTTATACTCCGGATTTAGCTACGCCTATTTCAAAAATGAAAGAAGAAGCCGTTAAAAATAACTGGCCTTTGAAAATTCAATACGGTCTAATAGGATCTTGTACGAACTCTTCTTATGAAGATATTTCACGTGCAGCTTCTTTGGCTCAACAAGTAGTTGATAAAAAATTAAAATTAAATTCTAATTTCACAATCACTCCAGGTTCTGAATTGGTAAGATACACAATTGAACGTGATGGATTCATCGATACTTTCAATCAAGTTGGAGCAACCGTTTTTGCAAATGCTTGTGGACCTTGTATTGGAATGTGGGATAGAGAAGGAGCAGAGAAAGAGGAACGCAATACAATTGTACATTCTTTCAACCGTAATTTCTCTAAACGTGCCGATGGAAATCCAAATACTTTAGCATTTGTTGGTTCACCTGAATTGGTAACAGCATTAGCAATTGCAGGAGATTTGTCATTCAATCCTTTGACAGATACATTAATCAATGAAGATGGAGAAGAAGTAATGTTAGACGAGCCAACTGGAAATGAATTGCCTCCAAAAGGATTTGCTGTTGAAGATGCTGGTTTTCAAGCACCTTCAGAAGATGGTTCAGGAGTTCAGGTAGTGGTTAGTCCTACATCTGAAAGACTACAATTATTAGCTCCGTTTACTGCTTGGGATGGTAAAAATATTATGGGTGCTAAATTATTGATAAAAGCATTTGGAAAATGTACTACAGATCACATTTCTATGGCAGGACCTTGGTTGCGTTTCCGTGGGCATTTAGATGCAATTTCTAACAATATGTTAATTGGAGCGATCAATGCTTATAACCAAAAGGCCAATTTCGTTAAAAATCAATTAACCGGTGTTTATGATGCCGTACCTGCTGTAGCTCGTGCATACAAAGCAGCTGGTATAGCTTCTATTGTTGTGGGTGACCACAATTATGGAGAAGGATCTTCTCGGGAGCATGCCGCTATGGAACCCCGTTTCCTAGGTGTGAAAGCCGTTTTAGTGAAATCATTTGCTCGTATTCACGAAACGAATTTGAAAAAACAAGGAATGTTAGGATTGACTTTTGCTACAGAAGCGGATTATGACAAAATTCAAGAAAATGATACGATTAATTTTGTTGATTTAATTGATTTTGCACCCGGAAAACCGTTAAGCTTAGAATTCGTTCACGAAGATGGCAGCAAAGATATTATCTTGGCTAACCATACTTATAACGAAGGACAGATTGGTTGGTTCGTAGCCGGTTCAGCATTGAATTTAATTGCTGCTGGAAAAGCATAATTTTCCTTTTAAATTATACCAGAAACGCACTGTGAAAACAGTGCGTTTTTTTTATTCTATTTTTTAAAGATTTATAATAAAATTAAAAATCAATCTCAGATTTTAATTTCAACTCTTAGAATTTCTAAAAAAAGTATATCTTTAGCGAAACCTAAAATCCAGATGAGAAAAATTTATGGAAAATAAGCAAGAAGATTTTAAAAGAGAACTGGGATTACTTGATGGAACCATGCTGGTTGTTGGTTCGATGATAGGTTCGGGTATATTTATTGTGAGTTCTGATATGGTTCGTCAATTGGGATCAGCTGGATGGCTCATTGCCATGTGGATTCTAACGGGATTTATAACTGTTATTGCAGCGGTTAGTTATGGCGAACTAAGTTCCATGTTTCCCAAAGCTGGCGGACAATATGTATATCTAAAAGAAGCCTATGGCAAATTGACTGGTTTTCTATACGGTTGGAGTTTCTTTGCCGTGATCCAAACAGGAACAATAGCTGCTGTGGGAGTTGCTTTTTCTAAGTTTGCGGCTTATTTATATGAGCCCGTTAGCGATAAAAATATACTCTATACTTTAGGAGATTTCAAGCTTAATGCTGCGCAAATCATTTCTATTATTACAATTATACTTTTAAGTTATATCAATAGTCGTGGCGTTAAAAACGGTAAAATTTTGCAAACCGTACTGACGGTTATTAAAATCGCATCTATTTTTGGATTAATCATTTTTGGTTTCCTGGCAGCTAAAGCTTCTGTTTGGGATGCCAATTGGGCAAATGCTTGGACTTCGCAATCATTGGATGTTGCAAGTGGATCATGGCTCCCTATAAGTGGATCGGCCTTGCTTTCTGGAATATCGGCTGCTTTAGTTGGTTCTTTATTTTCAAGTGTTGCTTGGGAAGGCGTCACTTTTATAGCAGGTGAAATTAAAAATCCAAAGCGAAATGTTGGTTTGAGCTTGTTTTTGGGAACATTAATAGTTAGTGTTATTTATATTTTGGCGAATCTAATGTATTTGGCGGTTGTTCCCTTGCAAAATATTGCAACGGCAGATTCTGATCGCGTTGCTGTTGTGGCTTCTCAAACCATTTTTGGGGGGATTGGAACTTTAATAATTGCGGTGATGATTATGATCTCGACTTTTGCCTGCAACAACGGCTTGATTATGGCGGGAGCCCGGGTTTATTATACGATGGCTAAAGATGGATTGTTTTTTAAAAAAGCGGCTGTTTTAAATTCTGAAAGTGTTCCAGCTTGGGCATTATGGGCACAATGTATTTGGGCTTCGGCCTTATGTCTAACCGGGAAATATGGAGATTTACTAGATTTTGTTGTGATTATAGTTATGATATTTTACATACTCACAATTTATGGAATTTTTATTTTACGTAAAAAAATGCCAGACGTGGAACGACCATATAAAGCATTTGGCTATCCAATTATTCCGATGGTATATTTGATAATTGCCACAGCCATTTCGATTGGGTTGCTCGTTTTTAAAACAAGCACTTGTGGTTGGGGAGTTTTGATCATGCTCCTAGGAATTCCTGTTTATTATTTTACTAAACCAAAAGAATAGTACTCTGAATACTGACTCAATAAATTCGAAGATTCACAGACAATAGGAATTTTTTAGCCCTGATAGCAGTGAAAATCACACGCTTTTTAGCGTGGATTGCAACGAATAGCAGGATTAGCTCCAAATAAAAAATCCGTTTCAAAGGAATGAAACGGATTTTTTAATTTTAAAGAAAATCTAATTAGTAACTTTCTTGTCTTTCATTTTCAGAGTTGATCGCAATTGGACTGGTAAACAAAACCGCTTCTACTTCATAGAAAGGTAAATCCCAAGCTTCAGCCACTCCTTTGTATACGATTTTACCTTTGGCGATATTTAAACCATTTTTTAATTCTTCATTTTCTTTACACGCATTTTCCCAGCCTTTATTAGCCAATTGCAATGCATAAGGCAAAGTAGCATTAGTCAATGCAAGTGTAGAAGTATAAGGCACGGCGCCTGGCATATTTGCAACACAATAATGAACGATATCATCTATTATGAAGGTTGGATCTTCGTGAGTTGTAGGTTTACAAGTTTCAATACAGCCACCTTGATCAACGGCTACATCAACAACGACAGTTCCGGGACTCATTAATTTAAGCATGTCTCGTGTAATCAAATGTGGTGCTTTTGCACCTGGAATTAAGACCGCTCCAATGATTAAATCCGCTTCAGTAATGGCTTTGCTAATATTATAATGGTTTGACATAACCGTAGTTACGTTAGCGGGCATAATATCAGATAAATAGCGAAGACGTTGCAAGCTAAGATCCATAATGGTTACGTGAGCACCCATTCCAGCTGCCATTTTCGCAGCTTGAGTTCCTACGATTCCACCGCCTAAAACTAAAACTTTTGCTGGTGGTACTCCTGGAACTCCTCCAAGAAGAATTCCTTTTCCTTTTAAAGGTTTTTCAAGATATTTTGCACCTTCCTGGATAGACATTCGACCAGCAACTTCTGACATTGGAATTAATAAAGGTAAACTGCGATCTGCTTTTTCAACAGTTTCGTAAGCCAAACAAATAGCCCCACGCTCTATCATTGCATGTGTTAAAGGTTCAGAAGAGGCAAAGTGAAAATAAGTAAATAGCAGTTGATTCTTTTTGATTAAATTATATTCTGAAGCTATAGGTTCTTTTACCTTGATGATCATTTCGGCAATGTGATACACCTCTTCAATTGTAGGTAAAATATCGGCTCCAGCAGCGATATAGGATTGGTCACTAAAACCACTATTTTCTCCTGCAGTAGTCTGAACATAAACGGTATGACCATATTTTTTGAATTCAGCAACTCCCGCCGGAGTCATTGCAACTCGGTTTTCGTTATTCTTTATTTCTTTTGGAATTCCAATTATCATAATCTATAATTTTATTTTGTTAGTGTCCGATTTTGCGGTAAAATTAGTCATAAAGAAATATTGTTTTATAATGTGTTGAAATAAAGAAAATATTCTTTTTTTTTGATATTTTTACATGAAATATTACTTTTAATTGTGCTTTTTTTATTTCCGAAAAGAAAATATACCTAGTTTAGATAAGAGAAATGAACCGCTTCAATGCCCATTTATTATATGAAAATCGACGAAACCGACAAAAAAATATTACGGCTGCTTCAGGGCGATGCCCATTTGACTTTAAAAGATATATCCAATAAAATAAATCTTTCTTTGTCGCCCGTTCACGATCGTGTAAAGCGTTTACAAAAAGAGGGTATAATAGAGAAATATGTTACTATTTTAGACAAAAAAAAATTAGGCCAAAACCTTAGTGTTTATTGCCAAGTAACTTTAGTTAAGCAAACACATGAGGTATCCGAAGAATTTAATAGGGCTATTCTAAATTTAGCCGAAGTTGTAGAATGTAATTTTGTTTCTGGAAGTTTTGATTACATGCTTAAAATCGTCCTAGCAGATATGGAAAGCTATCATGAATTTCATCAAAAAAAACTTTCTGTTTTGTCTGGAGTATCCTTGATTAATAGCTTTTTTATTATTTCGGAAGTAAAAAGCACTACAGTTTTGCCGATTTAAAAACAAGAAAGCCATCGTTAAAATTGGATGGCTTTCGTTTGTTATTTAGAATACAGAAAGACTTATTAAATGGGTCTGCTAGTAATAAGTGAATCTTCTGACTTTTGCAATGTATTTGGCCAGGCGAATCACCTGATGGCTGTATCCGTATTCGTTATCATACCATATATAAAGCACAATATTTTTTCCGTCAGTCGAAACAATAGTGGCATTACTGTCATAAATTGCAGGTGCAGATGTTCCTATGATATCCGATGAGACCAACTCGTTATTAAGCGAATATTTGATTTGTTCTACTAATTCACCTTCAAGAGCATAGCTTTTCATTATTGCATTTATAGCTGCAATTGAAGTAATTTGATTGACTTCTAAACTCAGAACTACTAGAGAGCCGTTAGGGACGGGAACCCGAATAGCATTTGAAGTTATCCTTCCCGCTAAAGAAGGTAATGCTTTTGCAACAGCTGTACCTGCCCCAGTTTCAGTTATTACCATGTTTAAAGCAGCAGCTCTTCCACGACGGTATTTTTTGTGCATATTATCGACTAGATTCTGGTCATTTGTGTAGGCATGAATTGTTTCTAAGTGACCTTTTACTACACCAAGGGATTCTTCGACTGCTTTTAAGATTGGAGTAATTGCATTTGTAGTGCAGGATGCTGCCGAAAAAATATCGACTTCATCGGGATTGTATTCGTTATGATTTACACCATAAACTATATTTGGCACTCCTTTTCCTGGAGCAGTAAGTAATACTTTACTAACTCCTTTTGAACTTAAATGTCTGGCCAGCGCTTCTTGTGTAGTAAAAGCACCTGTATTGTCAATGACTAAAGCATTTTGAATTCCGAATTGAGTATAATCAATTTCTTCCGGTCCATTGGCAGAAATAATATGTACCGTTGTTCCGTTGATAATAAGTGCTTTATTATCCGGATCTGCCACTACAGATCCTTGAAAGTCTCCGTGAATGGAGTCGTATCGCAGTAGAGAAGCTCTTTTTTCTAAAGTAACAGCATCATTTTTGTCACGAGTAACGATTGCTCTTAACCGCAATTGATTGCCTTTTCCTATTTTGGTCATTAATTCTCGAGCCAGTAAGCGACCAATTCTCCCAAAACCATATAAAACGACATCTTTAGGTATGATGTCTTGGCTATTCTTTGCATTCTTCAATTTGTCTGTTAGAAAAGAGGTGACATCATTATAATTTGCCTTTTCTAGATGAAATTCGTAGGCTAATTTTCCAATGTCTAATCTCGAAGGAGGCAAATTAAGGTCTAAAATTGCTTTCGAGATTTCTACTGAATCAAAGATATTTATTGGTTTGCCAACAAAACCTCTCGCATATTCATGTAAGTTGATTATCTCACTTACATTTTTGTCGATGAGTTGATTTCTGAACAGTACTAACTCAATAGATTGATCGTACCAAAGGTTACTGATAATTTTGATAAATTTCACTCCGGCTTTTCTACGATCGGCCTGTAAAGAAACTTCTTTTTCGTATGAAATAGTAGTAGTCATTTGATGAAAAATTAGAAAATAGTTAGTGTTGTTTTCTTTTTATTTTGTGCAAAAGTATCTATTTCAAACGATTTCGTAGCTTGTTTCTCTAGTTTTTTTTTAAATAAAAAAGCCATCTTATAATAGAGATGGCTTTAATTTTGAATTAATAAAAACCTCTAAATTATAATCCGAATTATTTGTCCCAATTTGTTTATCATTTCAATTCTTACGCTTTGATTTTCATCCTTTTTTTCCAGAATTTTGGAAACCGTTTCTATATCCTTGGCTTTGTTATTATCGATGCTTAAAATAATATTTCCAATCAATTCATCATAATATGGTTTTAGGTTTTCGTTAGTGATTTCTTTTATTCGAACGCCGTCTTCAATTTTGAATTTCTTTTTATCGGATGAATTAATATTTTCCAATTCGAGTCCTTTGAAATCAGCACTAATAAATTCATTTTTAGAAAGTGTAACAGGAACTATTATTGTTTTAGAATCTCTAATATAGGTTAGCTGTACTTTGTCTTTTGGACTTTTGGTATTGATATAGCCATTTAATTCGGCATAGGAAGAAATATTTTGATTGTCTATTTTTACAATAATATCTCCTTTTTGTAATCCGGATTTTTCGGCACCAGAGTTTTTGCTTACTTTACTGATATAGAAGCCTTGAGTTTCTTTAATTCCAAGCTCTTTGGAAGCGGTACTATTTAATTCGCCCCCTTCTACACCAAGAACTCCTCTTTGGACATTTCCAAATTCCATAATATCTTCTATTATTTTTCGGGCAATATTTGATGGGATAGCAAAAGAGTAGCCTACATAGGATCCCGTCATCGAGGAGATCATGGTATTAATTCCGATTAATTCTCCTCTAGTATTTACTAATGCACCTCCACTATTTCCGGGGTTTACGGCTGCATCCGTTTGAATAAAAGATTGAATCCCTCGGGTATCTAGATTTCGAGCTTTAGCCGATACGATTCCGGCAGTTACCGTCGATGTTAAATTATAGGGATTTCCAACAGCTAAAACCCATTCGCCTACTTTTGCATTATCTGAATCGGCAAAAGTTGAGTAGGGTAATTTTTCATCGGAATCAATTTTTAATAAAGCAATATCCATTTTAGAATCTGTTCCGATGAGTTTTGCTTTGTATGATTTTTTATTATTGAGTGTGATTTCGATTTCTGAGGCATCTTTAATTACATGATTGTTGGTAACTATATAGCCATCTTCAGAAATAATAACACCTGATCCTGTACCAATTTGTTCTTGTTGTTTCTCTCCTTTATAACCATAAAAGAATTCTAGCATAGGATTAGACAGCGTTCTGTAGGAAACATTTTTTACGTGAACCACGGTATGAATGGCTTTATCAGCTGCCTCGGTAAAATCAACAGCTTGTGATGATAAGCCCGAATTTGTGTTATAATTGCTTGCAGCAACAGTTAAAACTGATTTTTTCTGAAACCCATTTGTTTCAAATAACACTTTATAAGCAGTAATTGTAATTACACCACTTAACAAAGAAACTAAGAATAATCCGCCAATTTTTTTCATATTTTAGTATTAATTATTTTTATTTAACAGTAAAATTAAAATTAATTGTATTTATTGAAAAACAGTTTAACTCCCGTTTAACAATCATTAACTTTTTTTTAATAAATAAGGGCTGTTTTTTATATCAGATAATAGGGTTACAAGTATGATATGATTTTTCTTAATTTATATTTATATCCAAAAGCTTAATATTTGTACTTTTGTAGATAGACTAAAATACAAATGGAAATAGCATTTTATAAATACCAAGGAACCGGAAATGATTTTGTTATGATTGACAATCGTTCTGATTTTTTTCCAAAAAGCAATACAAAGCTTATTGCACATTTATGTGATCGCCGATTTGGAATTGGCGCTGATGGATTAATTCTTTTAGAAAATGATTCTAATACTGATTTTAGAATGGTTTATTACAATTCAGACGGCAATCAAAGTTCGATGTGTGGTAATGGAGGTCGCTGTTTGGTCGCTTTTGCAAAAAAATTAAATGTCATACAGAATCAAACCACTTTCATAGCAACGGACGGATTACACAACGCCACTATTTCGGAAGAAGGAATTATTTCGCTTCAAATGAAAGATGTTGATGAAGTTAAAATTAATTCTGCTTATGTTTTTCTGGATACAGGTTCTCCTCATCATGTTGAATTAGTTTCGGATTTAGAGCATTATAATATCAAAGAAGAAGGTGCTAAAATAAGATATGGCGCTATTTATGGAACAAGTGGCTCCAATGTAAATTTTGTGGAGCAAATTTCGGATACTATTTTTGCAGTTCGTACATATGAAAGAGGAGTGGAAGATGAGACACTTTCCTGTGGAACTGGAGCGACTGCAGTAGCAATTGCTATGAAGGTATTGGGAAAAACGAATTCTAATGCGGTTCAGCTTAATGTTGAAGGGGGAAAATTAGAAGTGACTTTTGAGGAGAATCAAGGGATATTTATGCAGGTTTTTCTAAAAGGACCTGCAAATTATGTGTTTAAAGGTACGATTTCATGGGCACTTTAAAAGGGGAAACTATATATCTTAGAGCTTTGGAGCCTAATGATCTGGAATTTATCTATGAATTAGAAAATGACGAATCAATATGGGAAGTGAGTAATACTCAAACTCCTTATAGTCGTTTTTTAATACGTCAATATTTAGAAAATGCACATCAAGATATTTACGAAGCCAAGCAATTGCGATTGGCAATTTGCAGGGATCAAGATTTCCCAGCTATTGGATTAATTGATTTGTTTGATTTTGACCCCAAAAATAACAGAGCTGGATTAGGAGTATTGATTCGGAATCAAGATCACAGAAATTCAGGTATTGGTTCGGAAGCTTTAGGTTTATTGATTGAATATGCCTTTGAGCAATTAAACTTACGTCAATTATATGCTAATATTGATGTAGAAAATGAGATTAGTATTGGCCTTTTTACTAAATTTGGATTCGAAAAAATAGGAGTCAAAAAGCAATGGAATTTAGTGAATGGTCATTACAAGGACGAAGCTTTGTTTCAATTAATAAATAAATAATTCTAAATCAAATATTTTGAAATTAAAAAAAATTGCGAGTATACTATCAGTAATACTCATTAGTATATTAATCATTTACGGTTATATGTTGATCCGTAACATTTTTTCGGCGAATACAAAATTTGAAAAAAATGAAGTATTTGTTTATGTTCCAACAGGTGCTAATTATGATGATGTTCGCAGAATTGTAAGTCTTTATTTAGTCGATATGGATCGTTTTGATATGGTAGCTCGAAAAAAATCATATCCTGATAAGTCAGATAAATCAGGACGTTTCTTATTAAAAAAGGGGATGAGTACTAATGAAATTGTGAATTCGTTGCGACAAAATATTGCTGTAAACTTAGCTTTTAACAATCAAGAACGATTGGAGGATTTTGTTGGTAGAGTTAGTACACAGATTGAAGCGGACAGTTTAAGTTTGTTAAAGTCGTTTCAGGATCCTAAGTTTTTGGAAGAAAATGGATTTACACAGGAAAACATATTAAGTATGTGTATTCCAAATTCATATGAGTTTTTTTGGAATACAAATGCGATTAAGTTCCGTGATAAAATGGCTAAGGAATATCGCAAATTTTGGACAGAAGATCGATTAGCAAAGGCTAAAAAATTGAATTTAACACCGATTCAGGTTAGTATTCTTGCTTCTATTGTTCATAAGGAAACCGTAAAAAGGGATGAGAGACCTAAGGTAGCGGGTGTATATCTGAACCGATTAGCCAAGGGCATTAAATTAGAAGCAGATCCTACAGTTATTTTTGCAGTTAAACTGCAATCCAATGATTTTAATCAGGTAATAAAAAGAGTTTTGTACAAGGACTTAGTAACAGATTCTCCTTATAACACCTATAAAAATGAAGGATTGCCTCCGGGGCCTATAGCGATGCCGGATATTACAGCTCTAGATGCGGTTTTAAATCCTGAAAAACATGATTATATTTATTTTTGTGCCAGTGTAACAAATTTTGGTTATCATGAATTTGCTGTTAGTCCTGCCCAACACGAAGTTAACCGTCAGAAATATGTTGCTTGGGTAAATAAACAAGGAATTAAAAGATAATTTTAAATTACATGCAGTAGTTTTGTAGTTCTTTTTATGACCTAATTGGTCTTTAAATCTGTTTTTTAAATGCAGTTTTAGTTTTTTTTCTAAACTTTTAATTACTTGGAAGTTCTTTCTAAAACGTTTGAAATAAAGGGAATCCGTGTTATTTTATATCCAATTGTATCCTTTAGATAAGATTAACTAATTGATATTCAGATTTGTATTTTTTTTTGTATATTTGCATCGCAGAAATTTCTCGGGTGACAGGTTGAGAAGAAAAACAAATTATGATTAAAAAATGGATATTTTACAGCAGTTTGACTTTAATAATTATTTATTTAAGTTCCGGTTTTAAACCTTTTGAAGTACAACATTACGATTGGTTTCAAACAGATAATGAGGAGGAATTTTCCTATATTTATCCGTCAAAAGTACAAGAAGATTATGTGAATTTAAATATTCCTTTCACCGGGAAATTTTTCATTGGATTCAAAGAGGCACTTGCATTCAAAGAATCACAAGGCAAATACCATAAAATAAATACATTGGGTTATATGGGTAAATACCAATTTGGTACTGAAACCCTAAAAACTGTCGGAATTCATGATAGTAACCACTTTCTAAATAATCCTAGACTTCAGGAAAAAGCCTTTGTAGCTCTTTTGTCAAAAAACAAATGGGAGTTAAAAGAGGAAATCGAAAAATATTCAGGTCAGATTATAGGAGGTATTAAAATTACCGAATCCGGAATTTTAGCTGCCGCACATTTAGGAGGAGCAGGTTCTGTAAAACGATTTTTAAATAGCAATGGTTCAAAAAGACGAACTGATAGTTATGGCACGTCAATTAGATCCTATATGAGAGATTTTGGAGGTTATGAAACTTCTAGAATTATTGCTAATAATAATGCAAAAGCTATATAATAGCGAATTAAATTGCAACAAAAAACCTGCCAATGGCAGGTTTTTTTTTTTAATACAATTTTAAAAATGGATATTTTATGGAATACTTCTATCCATTTACATTTTGTGGATTATAAAAATAGTTGGACGATTGTGTAAATCTATTTTTTCTTTTTTCCAATCGGAAGCTCTCATTGTTTTTATGTATTCTGTTGGAAGCGTTATGTCAGTTGCAATACAAAGATAGGTAGCTGGATTAATAGCTTGAAGAATATCTTCTATCATTTTGTTGTTTCTAAAAGGGGTTTCTATAAAAAGTTGAGATTGATTTTTGTCCTGAGATAGTTTTTCTAATGCTTTGATGGCATTTCTTTTCTCTGATTTATCGATTGGTATATAGCCGTTGAATGCGAAACTTTGTCCGTTCATACCCGAAGCCATTATAGCTAATAATATAGAAGAAGGACCAACTAATGGTATCACTTGAATTCCTTTTTCGTGGGCTAATTTAACGATAACAGCACCAGGATCAGCTACGCCCGGACAACCCGCTTCAGACATTAATCCAATATTTTTGCCTTCTAAGCAAGCTCTGATCATCTCCGAATGCTCCGATTTGTCAGTGTGTTTATTCAAAGCTCTTAATCTCAATGAAGCCTGAACTTTTTCAGGATTTATACTCTTTATAAATTTTCGCGCTGTTTTTTCATTTTCTACTATGAAATCATCTATGAAATCAACGGCTCTCTTTACTGTTTGTGGTAAAACATCCATAGGGTCGCTATCGCCCAAGGTTGTTGGTATTAAATAAAGTTTTCCGAAATTTATATTTGGTTTCATGAGCTTTTTTTAAGTGTGTTTAGTCAGCAATTTATTTGCGATAATGGCACTGGATTCATCGAGCATTCCATATACAATTTCAAATCCATTCTCTAAGCCAAAATAAGGATCAGGTACATCTACATTTTCGCCCGGGAAAAGTTCGTTTAAGATTAGTTGTACTTTGTTTTTTTGGATTTCGTTATCAGCTAATGCTAAAACATTATTGTAATTACTTTTGTCCATTACGTAGATGTAATCGAAGAAGTCGAAATCAGTTTTTTTAAACTGCTTTCCTTTTTGGTTGGATATGTCCAAACCATGTTTTATGGCAACGGCTATAGATCTCTCGTCTGGTTTGCTTCCAATATGCCAATCGCCAGTACCTGCAGAATCTACTAAAAACCTGTCTTTTGGAAGTTTTGAAGCCAATAATCCTTCTGCCAATGGAGAACGGCAAATGTTTCCAAGGCAAACCATTAAAATTTTGATTGACATTTTACAATGTTAATTTTTTGTTGATGTCCTCAACAAATTTCTTGAATTGTTTGTCAGTAGCCACTAGATTATCTACTGTTTTGCAAGCATGCAAAACGGTAGCATGATCACGATCGCCAATTTGCGAACCAATATTTGCTAGAGATGCTTTTGTGAATTTTTTAGCAAAAAACATTGCTAATTGTCGTGCTTGCACGACATGACGTTTTCTTGTTTTGGATTGTAATGTTTCTAAATCCAATTGGAAATAGTCAGAAACTATTTTTTGAATGTAATCAATAGAAATTTCTCTTTTTACATTTTTCACAAATTTTTCAACAACGTGTTTTGCTAATTCAAGATTAACTTCTTTTTTGTTAAA
>CANEZU010000038.1 GCA_947444255.1 Flavobacteriaceae bacterium
AGCGCAGTTTTCAATGTCCTCTATTTTTACAATTAAATTTTCATCCGCTTTCAAGTCATTATTTTTAAGTGCTTTTATGTAGCCTTCTGTTCTTAATTTTCCTACACTTACATAGTCAACAGTAGTTAAAAGTGCGATTTTTTTGAACCCTTTATTTATTAAATATTGTACTGCGTCAAAGGCGGCTAATTTATCATTTATGATAACTTTATCACATAGGACATCATTCGTAACGCGATCAAACATAACAACAGGCATACCTTGATTGATTACTTCTGTGATATGATGAAAGTCTTTTTTAAGTTGCGTTTCTTTAGAGACGGCCATTATAAAGCCATCAATACTCCCATTAGCAAGCAATTCCATGTTAATGACTTCCTTGTCAAAGGATTCGTCAGAAAGGCAAACGATAACATTATATCCTTTTTCGTTTGCTACACTTTCGATTCCGCTAATTACTGTAGCGAAGAAATGATGGATAATTTCAGGGATAATTATACCGATGGTTTTTGTTCTTTTGTTCTTTAAACTTAGTGCAATTAAATTGGGTCTGTAGTTATATAATTTGGCAAAAGCCTGCACTTTCAGTCGGGTATCTTCACTTATTTCAGTACTATTTTTTAGTGCTTTTGAAACAGTTGAAATAGATACATCTAGTTCTTTTGCGATATGTTTTAAGGTGACTTTTTTTCTCATTTTGGCTTAATTAATTTATAATTAAATTAAAAAATATTAATTTAATTATTTAAGTGTTGCAAGGTATGGATTTGGATAAATAATTTCAAAAAAAGAAAATAAGTTTAATCGTTTTGGTCTTAATTGCTCTTAATATAACAATATCTCAATAAAGGTAAATTATATTTCCGTATATCGAACATTATTAGCTTAATAATTAAATAATACAGAAAGTTTTCAACACGAAAACGTTTTAGTAAGCCCTTGAAAAAATGTTTTTAACATTAACAGTTTTTTTTTCCTACGTTTATAGCTCGAAGTGAAAATATAAGTACGAAAATTTTTCTAATTTAACCAAAATGTATGAAAACAATTTACAAAAAGTTGTTATTTTTAATGCTATTTCTGCCTTTTAGCGTCTTAGCTCAAATTGTTGTAGGAGGAACAGTTTTAGATAATATTTCGAAACAGCCTCTTCCAGGAGTAAACGTAATTAATCAAAGAACTTCCATCAGTACATCGACTGATATTGAAGGAAAGTTCAAATTGATGAAAATAAATAAAGGAGATAAAATTATATTTTCTTTTGTGGGTTATAAAAAAGTCACACTAATTTATGACACGCAAAAACAACTAAATATAAATCTTGAAGAAGAGACAAATCAGTTGCAAGAAATTGTGGTTCAAGTGGGTTATGGAACTTCAAAGAAGAAGGATGCTACCGGATCGGTTACCTTGTTAACGGCTAAAGATTTTAATAAAGGAGCAATTATTTCTGTCGATCAATTGTTGACGGGTAAGGTAGCCGGAGTTAGAATTACGAACGATGGTGGTCAGCCGGATTCGTCACCAAATATTAGAATTAGAGGTGGAGCTTCTTTGAGTGCCTCCAATAATCCTTTGATTATTATAGATGGTGTACCAATTGGGGATCTTAATCCTGCAGGAGTAAGTAATCCATTTACATTGATTAATCCAAATGATGTAGAGAGTTTTTCGGTTTTGAAAGATGCTTCTGCGACAGCTATATACGGGGTAAGAGCTTCTAACGGGGTTATAATTATTACCACTAAAAAAGGAACTTCAGGAGCGCCACAATATAATTATTCGTCCAATGTTTCTATTGGTAAAGTTGGAAAAAAAATGGATGTGATGAAAGCTTCCGATTTTATAAAATTTGTTGAACAATACCATCCAACAAAAACCAATTTATTAGGTATAGATGATCCAAGTACGAATGCTGTAGATGATTTGTCGACTCCTCAAATTGAAGGTCGATTAATTAGCGATACCGACTGGCAGAGTCAAATATTTAGAACCGCTATTTCTACAGATCATAATTTTAGCGCTAGAGCTAATTTGAATAATAAAGTTCCTTTTAGAGCTTCTGTTGGTTATGCCAAAAACCAAGGATTAGTAAAAACTAGCGATTATGAAAGATTGAGTTATTCTTTTAAAATGACCCCGAAATTATTAGATGATAATTTAAAAGTAGATGTAAATGCAAAAGGAACTTACACCAATAAGAATGCTATTGATGAGGGTGGGGCTCTTTATGGAGCAATGAGTATGGATCCTACAAAACCAGTTTATGGACCTTCTTATGCTAATAAATTTTTAGGATATTATCAAGAGACTATTTTGAATGGAGGAAGAGATTTTACTAATGGCGCAACAAATCCATTAGCAATATTAGAACAAAGATCTCGACCAGAACGTGCTATTCGTTTCCTTGGAAATGTTGAATTTGATTATAAACTTCCCTTTTTAAAGGAATTAAGAGCCGTTGTGAATTTAGGATTAGATGCTTCTCAATCTTTAATCAGAGAATCATTCGCCAATAATGCAATTCAAACCTATACTTTTAATTTAGGAACTAATCCAGCATCAAATTATCTTTTTAATCCTGGTTTGAGTTATTTAGAGCACCAAACGTCTACCAATAAAACGATGGATGCCTATTTGGCCTATTCTAAAAGTTTAAAAGGTTTTGTTACTAAATTTGATGCAACTGGCGGATATTCCTATCAGGATTTTAGAACTGATGGTTTTTCAGAACAATTCCAAAATAATCTGTCAACGGGAATCAGAGAACCTAAAATTGATCCAGAAAACCCAAACAACAGGTATTTTTTGCCGCTTAATTTACAAGCTTATTTTGCAAGAACAAATATTGATTTGTTAGGTAAATACTTATTTACAGCTACATTCAGAGCCGATGCTTCTTCCTTATTTCAAAAAGATAAGCGATGGGGTTACTTCCCGGCTGTTGGAGCTGCTTGGAAATTAAAAGAAGAAAATTTTCTTAAAAGCATCGATTTAGTACAAGATTTGAAACTAAGACTTGGTTGGGGAAAAACAGGTCAAGCTAATATTGCTGGAACTGTTGGATATTTTCCA
The DNA here is from genome assembly GCA_947444255.1 of Flavobacteriaceae bacterium. Taxonomy (GTDB): domain Bacteria; phylum Bacteroidota; class Bacteroidia; order Flavobacteriales; family Flavobacteriaceae; genus Flavobacterium. The sequence continues at coordinate 3,076 of CANEZU010000038.1, forward strand.
TCCAGACCTTTATTTGGAATAGGAAACGTAAATGGACAATATTTGCCCGGTTTGAACACCTATACGGCTTTACCATTTGATCCAAATATTACTTGGGAAAAAACGAGTACACTTAATCTTGGATTGGATTTTGAATTCTTCAAAGGAAGTATTTTAACAGGAAGCTTTGATGTTTATAAACGCAAAACTAGTGATTTATTAGCGGTTGTTCCAAGTCCTCCTGGTCAAGGAACTGGCGGGTCAGAGTTTATAAAAAATGTTGGGTCAATTGATGGTCATGGATTTGAATTAAATCTAAATGTCAAAGCGATTAGAACCGATGATTTCTATCTTGGGTTTGGAGGTAATATAGCCTATAATTATAATTCTGTTACTGATTTAAAAGGAGTTTCAGTAGTTCAGGATACCGGTAGCGGTTTAAATCAAACCGGAGTTTATCTTGCTTTTAATCCCGTTGGTGGTCAGCCTTATTCTGCTTGGGTTTTTCAACAAATCTATGATGCTAATGGCCAGCCAATTGTTGGAGCATATACCGATTTGAATGGAGATGGAAAAATTGATAATGGAGATCGATATTACAAAGCTTTACGCCCAAATTGGACCTTTGGATTTAATTCCACTTTTAATTATAAAAACTGGGATTTCACGGCAAATTTTAGAGGTCAAATTGGAGGTCAGGTTTATAACTTAAAAAGGCTAACCAATGGAAATATTCAAAGTGGAGCACCTTTAAACGGAACTTCTTTGAATAATGTTTTGAATTTCTATGATGGAAGTGCTAATCCTCTTTTTACTAATTTTAATGGAAATGCTACTTTTTCTGATTATTTGCTAGAAGATGCAAGTTTCTTGCGATGTGACAACGTTTCCGTGGGTTATAAATTTGCAAAATTCATCAATAAATCAACTTTAAGATTATCGGGCTCCGTGAATAACATCTTTATTGTAACAAAATACTCCGGTCAAGATCCTGAAAATTTTAACGGAATTGACAGAAGTTTTTATCCGCGACCAAGAACTTACACTTTTGGAGTTAATCTTGATTTTTAATTCTTATTAAATAGTATTATGAAAAATATTAAAATTAATATTCTGGGATTTGGCTTAGTTCTATTGCTATTGAGCAGCTGTTCCAATGATTTAAATACAGAACCAAAGACACAAATTACTTTGGATCAATTGTTAGCTAAAGATCCAAATGCCATTGAAGGTTTGGTCTCTAAAATGTATGGTTCTTTTTCGCTTTCCGGAGCTGGAGGTCCCAACACAACTGATACTCCTGGTGATGATGCTGGAGAATCCCCTTTTTTGAGAGGAATTGTCAATTTACAGGATTTTACTGCCGATGATATGAAAAACCGTTGGGGTGATAATGGCTTGGATCAATTGACAACAACTTCTGATTGGGATGCCAATAATAAGTTTTTTAGATATCTATACAACAGAGTTTATTATACAGTTCCGCAGTGTAATAACCTGATAAGTGTTATGGATAATGCTGATGTGCCAAATAAAGATCAATATAAAAGTGAAATACGATTCCTGCGCTCCTTGGCTTACTATTACTTGATAGATTGTTTTGGAAAGGGAGTTTTGGTTACCGAAGATGATTTAGGAAGTAGTATTCCAAAAGAACAATCCAGTAGAATTGAGTTGTTTAATTTTGTGGAAAAAGAATTAATTGAAATTCAGGATAAATTGCCACAAACCAATGGTTATGGGCGTGCAAATAAAGCTGTGGCCCGAATGTTATTAGCCAAGCTCTATTTAAATGCCGAAGTATATACTGGAACGGCTAGATATGCTGATGCTTTAATTTATTGTAAAAAGATAATTGACGAAGGAGGCTACACGCTAGCTCCAAATTTCCAGAGTTTGTTCTCTGCAGATAATAACCAGACAGTAGCTAAAAACGAAATTATTTATGCTTTGATAGCAGATCCATTAGTAAGCCAAAGTTGGGGAAATACGACCTATATAATAGATGGAAGTTTGAGCTCTGACACGATGACTTTAATTGATTATGGAGCTACTGCTGGATGGGGTGGACACAGAGCAACAAAAGCATGGTATGGATTGTTTGGAAATAGTCCAGCTGCTTTAGATGCTTCTTCTGACGATAGAGCGCATTTGTTTTGGTCTAATTATTTAAATCCAGACGCGACTAAAAGACATAATTTTGAAATGACCGACTATAAAGTTTGGAAAGATGGTTATCCTTCTACCAAATTTAGAAATTCTAATTTTGTAGGAGCCACAATTCCAACACAATTTGCAGGAACTGATTTTCCTTTGTTCCGATTGGCAGATGTGTATTTGATGTACGCTGAATGTGTATTAAGAGGCGGAGGCGGTACAAATGCACTCGCTTTGCAATATGTAAATGATGTCAGAAACAGATCTCATGCAGGATCTATAAGCTCTAGCGATTTAACTCTTGGTTTTATTCTTGACGAAAGAGCGAGAGAATTAAATTTTGAAGGACATCGTAGAACGGATTTAATTCGATTTGGAAAATTTGCTGGTGGTTCTTATTTGTGGCCTTGGAAAGGTGGAGTTAAAGATGGAACTTCAATTCCTGATTCCTATAATTTATTTCCAATTCCATTAAAAGCGATGCAAGCCAATCCAAATTTGACTCAAAATCCGGGCTATTAATTTATAACTTTTATAAAAATGAAAAATATATTAAAACGATCACTTTTTGCATTCGTGCTTATTAGTATAGGCTCTTGCACAAATGATAAAGATCCAATACCAAGTACTAACGGTTTTACGCTGCGAAATGTTTCTGCAGTAACGCCACCGGCAGTTTTGTTAACACAAAATGATGCCAGTGTATTTGCTCAATTTGATTGGGATAAATGCAATAACGGAGTAGCTTCTGTTTCAACCTATACTATTGAAATTTCAGATCATGATGCCGATCCTACTTTTGCAAAAGCGGTGGAATATTCAGGAACTGGAATCTCTGTTAGTCCTGAATTAAGAAATTGTAGTTTGAAAGTTGCTGAATTTAATAGTTTATTGAATAAATTGCCCTCCTTTCAATGTGGCGTAATGAAAATTGATATTAGAGTAAAATCAACTTTAGGGATTAATCCTGAAAATGCTTTTGTTCAATATTCTAATCCAATAACTTTATCTGTTACGGGTTATTCAACTGCATTGCCTATTTTGACTTTTGTCAAAGATTCAGGCAAACCTTCTGAAGGTGCTAAGATACTTGCTAAAACCTTTACATCAGTAAGCGATTACGAAGGTTATATGTATTTAGAAGCGGGGACTTATAAGTTTTTTAAACCAGATCCTTGTGGAAGTTTTGAAACGCCTACCGTATACGGAGGTGCAAGCGGAGTTTTAACAGAGGGAAATTCTGCTGCTAGTATTACCGTAGCAACTGCAGGGCATTATTTAGTTAAAGCGAATTTAACGCCTTCGGCTTTGTCTTATTCTGTAAAATATATTAAAGCATTTGGTGTGTATGGAACAGCAAAAAGCACAGTTGGTTCTGCTAATATTGTGCCAATGACAGATGAAAATAACACTAATAAATGGAAATTGACCATAGATTTAATTAAGGGTAAAAAATTTAGATTTAAATCAAATGATTGGACAGGTGCTTTAACGGGAAGTCCACTTTCAGTTCCTCCGGGAGCAGGAACCACCGTTATTTCTATTTTGGGAAGTACATCAACGCCTTATTTGCTTACAGAATACGCAGGAACTGGTGGTGATATTACAGTTCCAGGAACGGATGATGGTGTTAGACAAAAATATGATATTACATTAGATGTCAGTAATCCTAGAAATTACACTTATACCTTGACGTTAAACCCAAATTAAAATTATTAGAAATTAGTATAGGAAAGGACCGTTTTACGGTCCTTTTTTTTATTTAAAACCCTTAAGATTTTTCTAAACGCAGAATCATTTCAAGTTTAGTTTTGCGACGATTCTAATTTCCTAAAGTTGCTATTACAGATTACTTTTTCTCCCTCCTTTTCGGAATCTACTTTCTTTGTTTACTTCATATATCCATTTTTGAATAAATAAAGTATCTTTCTCTTAATTCAGTTTCCTTGCTACTCTCAATTTTGGCTGATATGCGAAGTTAATATTATGTTATTGGCAACATATCAAACCTATTCAAATTAAATTAATTAATTAAATGATTTTATCTTCTTTTTGTTAATTTTATTATTAATGATTTAATAGATAAATTGACATATTTATGATAATATGTTAAAAATAATAATCATAAATGCTTTTAATATAAAAAATAGCCACTAAAAATTGATAATTCAATAAAGTTGTCAACACTATAACGTTTTCGTAAGCTCTTCAAAATATCTTTTTGAAATGGGTAGGAAAATTAGTCTAGGTTTATCCTTCGAAGTAAAAATACAAGCACAAAAAATTAATTTTAATTTAATCAAAAAGTATGAAAACAATTTATAAAAAGTTGTTGATATTGGTTCTATTTCTCCCTTTGAGTGTCCTTGCACAAGGTGCTTTAGGAGGGACTGTTTTAGATCAAATATCTAAACAACCCATTCCCGGCGTAAATGTAATTGTTCAAGGAACCACTAAAGGAACCGCGACAGATTTTGACGGAAGATTTACCTTGCCTAATTTGAAGCAAAATGATATTCTCGTTTTTTCCTACATTGGGTATAAAAATTTCACCGTTAAATATTCCGGGCAAACGGACTTAATCGTAAACCTTGAAGAAGATTCTAATACTTTAAGTGAAGTTGTCGTAATTGGATATGGATCTGTAAAAAAATCAGATGCTACAGGAGCAGTAACTTCTTTGACGGCAAAAGATTTTAATAAAGGTCCGGTGACTTCTGCCGATCAAATGATCACCGGAAAAGTAGCCGGTTTACAGGTTATTAATGGAGGCGGTTCTCCGGGTGAAGGAGCTACAATTCGAATTAGAAGTGGTTCGTCTCTTTCGGCCAATAATGATCCTTTGTATGTTATTGATGGTCTTCCAGTTGCAGCTGGTGGAATCGAAGGTGGTAGAAATCCGCTTTCAACGATTAATCAAAACAATATTGAATCCATCACTGTTTTGAAAGATGCTTCGGCAACTGCTATTTACGGTTCTCGCGCTTCTAATGGGGTAATTATTATTACAACCAAAAAAGGTAAAGCGGGAGCTATGCAAATTAACTACAACGGCACGTTCCAGGTTTCGGAAGTGACCAATCAGGTAGATGCTTTAACGAGTTCGCAATTCACAAATGTCATTAATTCTAGAGGTACAGCAGCGCAACAAGCACTTTTGGGAACGGCGAATACAAATTGGCAAGATGAAATTTTTAGAACTGCTATAGGAACCGATCACAATATTTCGCTAAGCGGAGGAACGGATAATGTAGTGTATAGAGTTTCTGCGGGTTATGCTAATTTTGATGGAATCCTGAGAAGGGATAATATGAAAAGAACGACCTTGAATGCTGGTGTTACTGGAAATTTCTTCGACAAACATTTGAAAATTGAGTTGAATAACAATACGTCTTACATCGATAGTGATTACAGTAATCGTGGTGCTATTGGTGCTTCAATTCAGTTTGATCCAACACAAAATGTTAGAAATACTGACGGAACTTTTTTTCAATGGTTTAATACTGACGGTACAATTAATCAATTAGCCGGAAGAAATCCCGTTGCTTTAATTGATCAACAAAATAATTACGGAAGTTCTTTTAGAAGTATTGGAAACTTGCAATTGGATTATAAAATGCATTTTTTACCCGATTTGAAAGCGGTAGCTAATTTTGGTTACGATCAATTGAGCGGAAGAGCTTTTGGAGGAATAAGTCCAAATTATCTAAATGGAGTTTCGGGTTCTGGGTTTAATAATACCTACGAAAGAACGAATGAAAGGAATAATAAATTGATGGATTTGTATTTGAATTACAATAAAGACATCAACGCAATTGCTACAGTTATTGATGTAACAGGAGGTTATTCATATCAGGATTTTAGAGATATAAATGATGGAACTTCTTTGAATTTTCAAAGTAATAACAGAGTTCCTGCCGTTCCTGTTCCTTCTCGTGTGAACTTGCAATCTTTTTTTGCAAGAACTAATATTACCATAGCCGATAAATACTTACTGACTTTATCCTACAGACGAGATGGTTCGTCCCGTTTTACTGAACCGAATCGTTGGTCTAATTTTCCAGCTCTTGCAGTAGCCTGGAAATTAAACGAAGAAAATTTCCTAAAAGATATCACCAGTATTTCAACGCTAAAAATTAGAGGAGGATGGGGAATCACAGGTCAACAAGATATTGGAAAAAGTTATCCTTCAATTCCGTTGTATTTGATTTCCAATAGTACGGCGCAATATCCATTTGGAGGAACCTATTATAATACTTTTAGACCGGAACCGTATAACAGTAATTTGAAATGGGAAGAAACGACGACGCTAAATGTTGGTTTGGATTTCGGTTTCTTAAGCAATAGAATAAAAGGGAGCGTAGATGCTTACCAAAGAACGACGAATGACTTATTGTTGTATACTCAAAATCCGTCTTTCTTTGGGTTTTCCAATTTTGATAATTACAATGTAGGGACTATCGAAAATAAAGGAATTGAGATTGCAGCAGAATTTACTCCAATTCGGACTGAAAATTTCGAATGGAACATTGGTGGAAACATCACTTTTCAAGATTCTAAGATTACTAAATTGACTACAACCTTAGATAATACTCCTGGAATTAATGTAGGAGGTTATTCAGGAGCGACTGGAAATACGATTCAGAACCACCAAGTGGGGTATTCACCAAGTTCGTTTTATGTTTTTGAACAGGCTTATGGTGCTGACGGAAAACCATTAGATGGTGTGTTTATTGACAGAAATAAGGACGGCATTGTAAATGAACAAGACAAATATCGTTTTCACAAACCGGCAGCCGATATTTTTTACGGATTCAATACCAATTTCACCTACAAAAACTTTGATATGGCAATGAATTGGAGAGGATCTTGGGGGAATTTCAACTACAACAATGTAGATTCTAATAATGGATCCTATCAAAATTTCTTTTTAAGACAAACCGATTTGTTTAATGGGGTTGCCAATGTTTTAGAAACTAATTTTTCTTCAACTGATTCTAAAAGACTGGAATCCGATTATTACATTCAAGATGCGTCTTTTGTTCGTTTAGACAATATAAGTTTTGGCTATACTTTCGATCAAAAAGAAAATTCTAAATCACTGGTAAAATTAACATTAGCGGCACAAAATGTTTTGTTGTTCACTAATTATAAAGGATTAGATCCTGAAATTTCGGGTGGTATTGATTATAATTTATATCCAAGACCGATTACATTCACCCTAGGTTTAAACGTTAATTTCTAATATAATAACAAGAAAAATGAAAAAGACACACATAAAATTATTGGGAATTTCATTGTTATTGATGATGGTTTTATTTCCATCCTGTACTAACGAATTAAACCAAGCACCAGAAAGCACTAATGCGATACCTGGTGGGGAGTTATTTAACAACCCAGAATCGTACAAACAATATTTAGCCAAACTGTACGCTGGATTTTCTACTTCAGGACAAACAGGGCCAGCTGGTGCGCCTGATATTTCAGGAATTGATGAAGGAGAAAGTCAATATATAAGAGGGTATTGGATGATGCAGGAATTAACTACTGATGAAGCCGTTATAGCCTGGAATGATGGAACAATTAAAGATTTTCACTCACAAACCTGGACTTCTTTAGACCGTTTTATAACCGCTACCTTTGCTCGTTTCTCTTTTCAAATTGTAAATTGCAATGAGTTTTTAAGAGAAACAACCGATGCAAAATTAGAATCTAGAGGCGTAGATGCTGCATTAAAAGCGGAAATTGCTATTTATAGAGCGGAAGCTCGTTTTTTAAGAGCCATGACGTATTGGCATTTGATTGATTCTTTTGGAGGAGGTTCATTGGTAACCGAAGAATCTCCTAGCACTTTTTATTATCCAGAATATGCAACAAGAGCTGAACTGTATGCTTTTGTTGATTCGGAATTAACAGCAATTAGTTCTGAATTGTTAGCGCCTAAAACTAACGAAGCGTATCGAGTAGATCAAGCAGCCGCTTGGATGTTACAGGCTAAATTGTATATGAATGCCAGAGTTTACATTGGTACGGATCATTATGCAGCTGCGGCTCCTTTAATCGCAAAAGTTATTGCTTCTCCTTATTCCATACACAGCAATTACAAGGATTTGTTTTTGGCGGATAACAACAGAAATGGCGCGCAAAACGAATTTATTTTCGCAATTGCATTTGATGGTTTACGGACACAAACTTTTGGAGGAACTACTTTTTTAGTACATGCTGCAGTTGGTGGTTCAATGAGTGCGCCTGAATTTGGAATTAACGGTGGATGGGCCGGAATTAGAACGACTTCTGCTTTTGTAGATAAATTTTCGGCAACCACAACAGATACTCGCGGGCAGTTTTATACCGTTGGACAATCTAAAGAAATAAATGATATTGGAATTTTCACAGACGGATATGCTATTCAAAAGTATCGAAATGTAGACGTAAATGGTGTTCAAGGTTCGGATGCGGCAGGAGATTTTGCAGATATTGATTTTCCAATTTTCCGTCTGGCTGATGCCTATTTAATGTATGCTGAATGTGCTGTTAGAGGTGCAGGAGGAAATTTAGCAACTGCAACGGGCTATGTAAATGCTTTGCGAACTAGAGCTAAAGGAGCCACCGTAAACTCAGGAGAATTAACTTTAAATTTTATTCTGGACGAAAGAGCCAGAGAATTGCATTGGGAAGGACATAGAAGAACCGACCTAATCCGATTTGGAAGATTTTCAGGAGGAAGCTATTTATGGCCATGGAAAGGAAATGTAGCTGGAGGTGCGCCAACACAAGCCTTTAGGGATTTATTTCCAATTCCAGCCAACGCACTTTCATCAAATCAAAATTTACAACAAAATCCAGGATATTAAACAATTTTAAAAATGTATAAAATGAAAAATATAACTAAATCATTGATCGCTTTATTGGCGATAGTAACTTTCTCCTGTACTGTAGACGACGTTCAGGATAGACCTGTAATTGGAGGTATTGATGTGCCAGTTTTAACTGCTCCTGCAAGCGGAGTGTCCTATGTTTTACAACCCGAAAATGCGGCGAAACAAATAGAGCGTTTTACATGGAAATCGGCAAACTACGGTGGAGATATTCAAGTTGCTTATGCTGTAGAAATTGATGCATTAGGAAATGAGTTTAAAACGCCACAATCCATTGGATCGGTCATTGCCGAAAACCAAATTTCAGTATCGGTCGAACAATTGAATAATGCTGTATTGTTATTGGGAGCAACTCCATTTTCGCCATCCGATTATGAAGTTAGAGTACGATCAACTGCAGGCGCAGCAGAAACAATGAGTTCTGAAATAATAACTATTGTTGTAACTCCTTACACCACTGAAACTCCAAGATTGTGGATGAGCGGAAATTTTTTAAGTACCAGCGGCTACGGTGAAAATTGGGCATTAAGTACTTCACTTCCGTCTTTAGCTTCTTCTGGATTTGGAGAAACAGATTATGAAGGCTTTGTATTTATAAATGATGCTAATGCAGAGTTTAAATTTTTAACTCAAAACACCACTTTTGATGGAAGTTATGGTAATGCAACAGGTCCTGATGGAACTAATACTGGTTTACTTTTGCAAACAGGTGGATTTAATGCAGGTTTACCTTCCCCAAAAACAGCGGGTTATTATCACATTAAAGTAGATACTGATCCTGCTAAATTAACTTATTCTGCAACTAGAACAACATGGGGAATTATAGGTAATGGAACACCAGGAGGTTGGGATTTAGACACTCCAATGACCTATAGTCCTACAACAAAAACCTGGACTGTTATTGCAACTTTAAGCACACAGGCTGCTCCGGATAACGGTTTGAAATTTAGACCTAATAACGACTGGCCAGGTAATTTTGGAGATACTTCTGCCGATAGCAAATTAGAAGTCGATGGAACAAATATTGGAACCATTGCCGGAACGTATTTGATTACATTAGATTTAAGCAATCCAAGAGAGTACACTTATTCAATGGTACTGCAATAGTAGATTTTAATAGGATTAAGGGCTGTCATTTGATAGCCCTTTTTTTGTTTTATATTTCAAAATAATATAGGAATGATATATATAATTTGGATCTCTTTTTATTTATAAAATCAGATCTTAATAAAGTGACAGACACTCAGTAACCCTAAAGTTGTCAACACGATAACGTTTTCGTAAGCCTCGAGATCATTTTTTTTGAAATAGGCAGGAAAATTCAACTAAGTTTATTCTCCTAAATAGATTTTGGTCCCAAATATTAATTCTGATTGATGATAAATATGCGAAATAGTATTCTCTTTTTTTTGATGATAAGTGCTTTTAGTTTTGCTCAAACTACAACAACTCCCTCACCTGCATTAGCAGATGGAGCAGTAAGTATTAGTTTTAATAAAACAGGAACTCCCTTAGCGAGTTACACTGGAACTATTTATGCTCATATTGGCTTAACTGTCGATGGACAAAGATGGCAAAATGTAAAAGGAAGTTGGGGGAATAATTCAACTCAGCCCTCATTAACATTAGTTTCAGGAACAACCTATAAACTTGATTTTGGACCAAATTTATATACTTATTTTGGTGTTCCTACTTCTAGTTCTATTAGTGAGATTTGTGTAGTTTTTAGATCGGCAGATGGTTCTCTTAAAAACGGACCAGATTTATTTCTTAATGTTGGTGCTTTTCAGGCAAATTTGACAACCCCGTCTCAAAATAGTGCTACGATACTTAATTCGGGAAATAATTTTGCTATAGCAGCTAATAATACGAATGGTGTGGCAGCTTATACTTTAAAAGCAAACGGTGAAATTTTAAATACAGCAACAACATCGACTTTTAGTTATACCCATTCTGCGATTACTTCAAACCAGAAATATGAATTAGTGATTCTTCAAGGTTCAACTACCATCACTATAAAATTCAGTGTTATTGTGAATCCAGGGACGGTTTCTGAAGCGATTCCGACAGGTCTCGAAGATGGAATTAATTATAATTTTACGGATGCTACCAAAGCCACTTTGGTCCTAGATGCTCCAGGAAAAGATTTTATTTATGTAGCTGGAAGTTTTAATAATTGGCAACCGAATTCAAACTACGCCATG
>CANEZU010000039.1 GCA_947444255.1 Flavobacteriaceae bacterium
ATTCCTTCCTCAATTATAGCAGTTCCTTCTTTTCCTTCTTTGAAATTGAAAGGTAGAAATCCGGATTTCAAATTCTTAAAAGAAATAATTCCCGCTTCAATTGGCATTCCTTTTGATTGTTTTTCGAACATAAAAGCGTAAGCCAAAACCTGAATAATCTTGTCGTTCTTGAGGTCTTCGGTCAAACCAATCCAAGATTTCAAAGTGACATTCGTTTTTTCCACTTTACCAGTTTTATAGTCAATAATACGAAGGTTCCCATTTCGGATTTCAATTCTGTCAACGGATCCGCCAATTCGAACCGGAAACGGCAAAGTAGGATGTTCCAATACCCGTTCGTATCTTTGTTCCAAAGCTAAAATTTGAATTATATCTCCTTTTTTGATGCTCTCTAATTCAACTTTCAGAAAATTAGAAATATTCCTCTTGGCTACTTCAAAAGCCAACAAATTTCGACCTTTCTTAATTTCGCCTTCTTTATAAATCAATTTAAATTGTTTCAATACTTCGGAATCAATTCCCTTGAAACAGTTCAAAATGTCACTTTCTAAAATAATTTTTCCAATAAATGGTTCATACATCACTCTCAGCGTTTCATGAATAATTGTTCCTAAAGTATTTAAAGCTATGTTTTCTTCGACCTCATCAACCTCACTAATGCGCACTATTTTTTGGAAGTAAAAATCAATAGGATTCCGAATATAACTTGTCAATGCTGAGGGAGAAAAACCTTTTTCCGCAATTTCCTTTAATCGCAACATCACAGATTCTGATTTAGGAATTACCATAGGCTGATAAGCCGTTTCGGGTAAAACCGCATTATAGATTTCATGCGTTAGGTTATGTCTGGGCTGCTTTTCGACTTCCAATTGAGTAATGAAACGGCTTTTTTCACCTGCATCCAAACCCTCACTTTCGGTGTTATATAACAGATAAATATTTTTGGCCCTTTGCAACAAATGATAAAAGTGATAGGTATAAATGGCATCTTTTTCCTTGAAAGTAGGCAAGCCCAATTCTCGTTTTACGTCATAGGGAATAAAGGAATTCTGAGATTTTCCAGCCGGAAACTTCCCTTCATTCATAGAGGTTACAATTACAGTATCAAAATCTAAAACACGACTTTCTAAAACCCCCATAATTTGTAAACCATTCAAAGGTTCTCCTTCAAAAGAAACCTCAGCTAGATCAATCACTTGCTTATAAATGGAATAAAGGGTGTCAATTTTATCAATATGTTCGTGTTGCGAATAATAATTAATTAATTTATTGATGACTTTAAAAATGGCAAAAACAAAAGCTTTGGTGATTTTTTCTTCTTCATTATCATCGATTAAATTGGTTTTGATGGTTTGCAACAAGCGCGACACCGTTTCTAAAACAGCAATAGAACCTGCTTCCCATTTGCCAAAAAGCAAGAAAAACAAATCACTTGGCTCAAGATTTAATTCTGTTAATTTAGAATGAGTGATAAAAGTATAATTGTTTTGATTGATACTTTTTACTAATTCATTTGTTTTAGCATAAGGCTCTACTAAAGGATGTGTCAATATATCTAAAACATCTTTGTAATAAAACACATAACTTTTAGCATTTCGGGATAATGCATTAGTATGCATTTTGAATAATTTGGCAATCAAAATTTGCGCTGGATTATTCTTAGCAGAATATCCCATGGTTATATTTAAAGCGCCTACACTTGCTGGCAAAGAATATAAAAGCGGAACTAATACGCTTTCTTCACCAAGAACAACCGCTACTTTATCTAGAGTTGTTCCAGGATTTTCCAGGATCGTATTTTCAATAATGCTACCCACTATTTTGGCCTGACCAATCGTTTTTGGTGTTCCAATAATCTGAATGTTTTTAGATCCCGAAAAATCATCAACAATCCATTCAAAAGGATTTGATTTATAATGCTTCCAATTTGAAGCAAATCGCCTAACGAATAAACCCGCGTCATGGTAGGAATCGTTAAAAAAAGTTTGGTCTACATCCCAATATATTTTAGCTTTATCAGCAGCGATAAGATGTTGTATTATATTTTCTTCGGCAGCATTCAAGGCGTTAAATCCTGCAAAAACGAATTGCTTTTTGGAAATAGAATTTGAAAAAACGGTTAAATTTTTTACTGCTTCCCGATAAATCAATCCCTGATAACCGATGCCTCTATTCAGTAAATGTGCGTAAAGTGACTGGTAATAATTGGGCAATAATTTCCAAAAATCGATATAATTTTCGAGTAATTCGGTTTTATTTTCGACTCGAATTCCCCATTTTTTAATATCTTCAATGTCTTTTAGATAAGACAAAACATAGGAAGGATCTAATAAATAACGGTCAATCTCATTGAAATCCTGTAGCAGAGTTTTGGCCCAATTTGCAAAAAGCTCGAATGATTGTTGATTTTTCTGATCCGTGACAGACAAATAAACCTCGTAGAACTCAAACAATAACTCTATTGGATCAATTGATCGTATTCCGGAAATATCCTGAATAAAGTCTTCTATACTGACTATTTCAGGAGAAAAAATAGTATTATTGACCTGTTTTTTTAAGGCTTCAATTAAAAATATTTTAGCCCGTTTATTTGGTAAAACTACAATCGTATCCGCTAATTTATCGGAATAATTATCAATTAAAACTTTGGCTATTTTATCTAAAAAAGAAGGATTTGTCATTTTATAAAAATAAAAAAAACGCCCCGATAAATCGAGGCGTTTCCTATAAATATTTTAAGAATATTATTCTTTCACTAATTTCACTTCAACTCTTCTGTTATTGGTTTTACCAGCAGCAGTTTTGTTAGAACCATTAGGTTTAGTTTCTCCAAAACCAACAGATTTTAATCTATCAGCTGCGATTCCATTATCAACTAAATAATTTTTAACCGCTCCGGCTCTACTTTCAGATAGTGATTGGTTAAATTTAGAAGTACCCACATTATCCGTGTGACCTTCGATTATGAATTTAGAACTCGGATATTCTTTTAAAATTCCAGTTATAGATTGCAAAACAACTACCGCTTCTTTTTTGAAAGAGGCTTTTCCTGTGTTAAACAAGATCGTTTTTGCATATTCATTTAATTTATTCATGGTGTCATCAGAAACCTCAGGACAACCATTGTTTGCAACTGTTCCTTTTACTTCTGGACATTTATCATCTTTGTCAATAACACCATCTCCATCAGTATCTGGCCAAGGACAACCTGCATTTTCTTTAGGCCCTTTTACTTTTGGACATTTATCATCTTTGTCAGCAACACCATCTCCATCAGCATCTGGACAACCTTTTAAAGCTTTAGTTCCCGCAACAGTTGGGCAGGCATCTTCTTTATCAGAAACACCATCGCCATCCGTATCAGGACAACCTTGGAATTCAGCTAAACCAGCAACTTCTGGACAGGCATCATCTCTATCTATAATTCCGTCTCCATCAGTATCAGGACAACCATTGAATTTTTTTAAACCTGCAATTTCTGGACAAGCATCGTCTTTATCATATATCCCATCACCGTCAGTATCTTTACCACCAAATTTGAAGGTAAGGCCTGCTAGATGTTGAAAATAAGTAGGCGATTTAATTAATCCTGCTCCATCAACTCTGTCTCCATAAGAGTTTTTGTAAGTAGTGCTAAGAGATAAACCGATAGTTTCTGTTACCCAAAAAGTTAGTCCAGCTCCCACGTTTGCTGTACCATAACTATTATTTCCCAAAAAAGTATAGCCACCACCCACGTGAACAGAAGGATCAATTACTTTAGATTTAATCAGGTTCATCATGCTATATTTTATAACTCCATCAATACCATAAAAGCTTAAATCGCCTGGGTTTGAAACTATGTATCCTCGTGAATCATGACCTGCAGCTGTAGGGTCAAAATACACTGCTTTGCTAATTTTGTTTACAGATCCGGATACTCCAAATGAGAAATCATCTCCTATGTATTTTGATACGCTTAAGTAGGATACGGAAGGAAGTACATTCCAATTGTCTTTAAAATTATACATTTGAGAAAAAGTAGCATCTAAAGAGCTATTTCCCCCACCTGCACTAGTTTTAGTATCTACTGCATTTACTCCAAAAGAGATTGCCCAGGGATTATTACTATCTTGAGCGTGAGAACTTAATCCCATCGTCATCATTACAGAAACTAAAAAGGTATTTAAATGTTTCATATTTATTTTGTTTAGTTAGTATTTTATTAATGAGTTCAAAAGTAGGCTGTAATTACCAAACTGCAAAACGAAATGTTAATTAATTCGATAAAAACAGCGAAAAATTGCTTATTTAATTACTTTTAACAATTTTCCGACCTCATAAAAGGCTTTTATTGCTTTATCTAAATGTTCTTTACTGTGAGCCGCAGACAATTGAACTCTGATTCGGGCTTTGTCTTTTGGAACAACCGGAAAGAAAAATCCTATAACATAAATCCCTTTTTTTAACAATTCTTCTGACATCTTTTGTGATAATTTAGCATCATAAAGCATCACGGGAACTATGGCCGAATCTCCTTCTACTATATCAAAACCTAGCTTTTTCATTTCAGTTTTGAAGTAATTGGTATTCCACTCTAATTGATCTCTTAAACTTGTGTCTTTTTCTAATAATTCGAATACTTTAATAGAAGCACCTACAATTGCTGGTGCCAATGAATTGGAAAACAAATAGGGTCTGGAACGCTGACGCAATAACTCAATAATTTCTTTTTTAGCTGTTGTATAACCTCCCATAGCGCCTCCCAAGGCTTTTCCTAAGGTTCCGGTGATGATATCAACTCTTCCCATAACCCCTTTGGCTTCTAATGTTCCTTTTCCGGTTGCGCCAATAAATCCTGCCGCATGACATTCATCGACCATAACCATCGCATCATATTTATCGGCCAAATCACAGATTTTATCCAACGGCGCAACTAGGCCGTCCATTGAAAACACACCATCTGTAACAATTAATTTGAAACGACTTCCCGCTTCGTTGGCTTTGATTAACTGCTGTTCTAAATCTTCCATATTGCTATTTTCATAGCGATAACGGGATGCTTTACACAAACGAACACCATCAATTATAGATGCATGATTTAAACTATCAGAAATAATAGCGTCATTTTCGCCTAATAAAGGTTCAAAAACGCCTCCGTTCGCATCAAAAGCAGCAGCATACAAAATCGTGTCTTCGGTTCCGTAAAATTTAGAAATCTTATTTTCTAAGGTTTTATGAATATCTTGAGTTCCACAGATAAATCGAACCGATGACATTCCGAAACCGTGTGAATCCAAAGCGTCTTTTGCAGCCTGAATTACTTCTGGATGTGAGGATAGTCCCAGATAATTATTAGAACAAAAATTCAGCACTTTTTCACCTGTTGAAATAGTTATCTCAGCCCCTTGTGGTGAAGTGATAATTCGTTCTTTTTTAAAAATCCCGTTGTCAACTATCGTGTTCAATTCACTTTGTAGATGTTCTTTAATTTTTCCGTACATTTTTTAGATTTTTTTATATTCTGCCTTCTGGCAAAATCTGTCTACAAATTTACTATTTTGATTCCCGAACCAATGTAAACTAGGGCTTTTTTTGTTACTTCATAACCCATTTTCTCAATTGCATCCTGGTAATTTTCAACTTGCACTTGATATTTTGGCTGATGCGTTCCAGTTTTATAATCTAAAAGATAAACTTTCTTGCTGTTGGTCAAAACCATTCGGTCTGGTTTAATGGTTTTCCCCTCTTTTTGAATAATTGTCTGCTCATTCAAAATCGTGTTTCCTTCTTCAAAATACGTTTGCAATTCAGTGTGATTTACAATTTCTAAAATGGTATTACGAACGGTTTCTTTTTGGTCAAACTTAATTAATCCACTTTCTAAAGCTTTTGTAATGGCTATATCAGCATCGTTTTTTGTTTTTATAAAAGACAAAATTTCATGAATTAAATTTCCATATTCTATTGCTTCCTGTTGATGTGTTCCCCACATTAATGCTTCTCTTTGTGCGATTTTTATATTTTTTGGATTCAAAATCTCCGAAACTAACGGAATAGTCTTCAAAGGGGCTAATTCCTCATTTTCTCCTGATAATTTTGTTGGATTTCCAAATTCATATTCTGATTTTTCCTCTTCATACAAGCCTTCATTTATCAAATAATTGATAAAAAAAGTGGACATATCATTGGTTTTAACTTCCCCTTTTGAAGTTATATTTTTATTCGAAATAACATAAAGTTGTTCTTCAGCTCGGGTCAAAGCCACATATAAAACATTGATGTTATCCAACAATTCTTCCTGTTTTTTTTGATTGTAAACTACTGATGCAGCTGATCCAAAACCTTCGATGGCCTTGCTGTTATCAATTAAAACTTTTGGCAGGCCAAAAGTAGCATTGTCAGCATCTAACCAAATTTTATCTTTGGGTTTCATCCCATAATCTTCTTCGGCAAAAGGCATTATCACAACCGGAAATTCCAATCCTTTTGATTTATGAATGGTCATGATCCGAACCGCATTTTTACCTTCGGGTGAAGGAATGCTAAATTTTTCCCCGTTCTTATCCCAAAAATTAAGAAAATCTGAAATTCCCGCCTGATTTCTCACGTCTCTTTCTAAAACAATATCCATGAAATATTGGACATAAGCATTCGTTTTTGTCTGATTAAGAAATTTAGTACTAATAGTCTCAACCGCTTCATACAATGATTTTTTTCGAATGTTTTCAAAGGAGAGGGCAATATCAAATTGATTCAACCAAATTTCAAAAGCGGTTTCTTCTTTTAAATCCATTCCTTTTGCAATAAAATCATGGACTTCTAAATCGTCCTGAAAATTATTGGCTACAAAATGCAGAAAATGAGCTTTTGATTCTAAATCAGAACTGTTTTTAAGATATTTCAGAATATGAATAATCAATCGTACTTCGGTTGCATTTTGTATCATCAATGTTTCTGAGGATAAAAGCGGAATCCCTTGCTCAGTCAAATAATTGGCAATTGCAATTCCTTGGCTTCGCTTTCTGGTAAGAATTACGATATCTTTGAAATCAAATTTCTGCTGAATTACCTTCTGAATCGTATTTAAAGTTGCTAGTAAATACAATTCTGTTTTGTCTAGGGATTCCTCGTCCTCACCAAAATCATCCGATTTCTCGATTTTTGGAATAAATGAAATATTGACGTAACCTCCCGTTTTCGAATTGCTTTTCTGATAGCTGTGATTTTCATATAAATCCTTGTAATCCGGATTCTCAAATTCATTGGAGAGCATTTGAAAAAAAGAATTATTGAAATCGATAATTTGGGAATAACTGCGGTAGTTTTTATCTAAATGAACCAAGTCTTTTTGAGGATTATTGAACGGATTGTAATCCTTACTCAATTCGATAAACTGCTCCGCTTTTCCGCCACGCCAGCGATAAATAGATTGTTTTGGATCGCCCACAATCATCAAAGTTCCCTTTTCTCCTTCAAATTCACTGGAGGTTGCATTATCGATAAGCGGGATTAAATTTTGCCACTGCATTTCCGAGGTATCCTGAAACTCATCTATAAAAAAGTGACGATAGCGCTCGCCCAATCGTTCATAAATAAAAGGCGCCGGTTGGTTTTGAATTTCGCGGTAAATAATAGCGTTAAACTCGCTTATAGAAAGCACATTTTGCTCTTTTTGGATTTTAGCCAATTCATTACTCACCGTATTTAAGAGTGATAACGGAGTTATATTTTTTAGGAATGCTCTGTAAAAGTCTCTTTTTTCAAATATTTTGTAGACTTTATCGAGAGTCGATAATAATTCTGGAATGATGTTTTCTATTAAAGCGCCATCTTTGGCCGCTTTATTGATTGAAATATCCTCATATTCCCGAAACATTTTATTTTTCGGATTGAATTTCCCGTCTGATATACTTTGAAGATGATTCGGAAAAGTTCCTCTTGAGAAAGATTTTATATCAATTCCCTTTTTATCAATTAAAGCCAAAGCTTCATTTGCGAATACCACCGTTTCTGCTTCTAAAACTTTAGTAGCTTCTGCCAATTTATTTTTAATAACTACGAATTCCGAGATCGATTTATCCTGAAAATGAGTGATTTCCTCTCTATTATTTTCATTTAAAAGCAGGCGTCCGGTTTCCATGATTTCACGTGATATATCCCAACTTTTATCTTCATCGGTTTTCTCCATTGTAAAATCGATAAGCAAATTAGTTAGAATTTCATCTTCGCCAGCTTGAGCAATAATAGCATCAACCGCTTCAATCAAAAGATTTTCGGTGTCTAAAGTAACTTCAAAAGTGACGGGTAAATTTAAATCGTGGGCAAAAGCACGTATGACTTTATGGGTAAATTTATCAATTGTAGAAATATCAAAAGCGGCATAATTATGAATGATGTGCTTGATAATACTCTGCGATTTGGTTTTGATTTCAGTAATTGAAAGTTTAGTTCCTACTGACAGATCTTTTAGGAGTATCTGTGATTTAGCATTCGGCTTTTCTTTTGCAAATTCGGATAAACTGTCTACAATTCGGCTTTTCATCTCGTGAACCGCTTTATTAGTAAACGTGATGGCTAGTATATTTCGATAGGCATCATTTTTCTTAGAAAAAAGGATGATTTTCAGGTATTCTTTGACAAGTGCATAGGTTTTTCCGGATCCTGCCGATGCGTCGTATATGGAGAATGAAGGTCTATGCATTATATTGGATCTATTTTTTAAAATTGATATTAAGTTAGTAAAAAACTAAAATCTGATGGAAGCCAAAAACTCTAGCCCCGATGGAAACGGCATCCTTTTGTGCCGGGGTTCGGAACAAAAGATAGAGGGAACAGCGGGAAATAGCTTCTGAAAATAGTTACTAAAATGCTAAAAATTACATAATTCACATATTTAGTTAAATAATAACGGATGAATATTTTAATTCCAAAGTTAAATGTTTAATTTTGAATATTATATTTATAAATCATTTAAAACAATTATATTATGGCTTTTGAATTACCACAATTACCTTATGCGTATGACGCATTAGAACCTTATATTGATGCGCGTACCATGGAAATACACCATACAAAACATCATAATGCTTACATTACCAATCTAAATGCAGCAATTGCAGGTACGGATATGGAAGGCAAAACTATTGAGAATATCTTGATTAATCTTGATAAGAAAAATGCTGCTGTTCGTAATAACGGTGGTGGATTTTACAATCATAATTTATATTGGACCGTAATGACTCCTAATGGTGGTGGACTTCCAACGGGAGATTTACTAGCTGCTATAGAAAGTGCTTTTGGTACTTTTGAAGAATTTAAAGCAAAATTTAGCAAAGCTGGAGCAACACAATTTGGTTCAGGATGGGCTTGGTTATGTGTTAAAGAAGATGGAAAATTAGATGTTTGCGGAACTCCAAACCAAGACAATCCATTGATGCCGGAAGTAGGCTGTGGCGGAACACCAATCTTAGGAATGGATGTTTGGGAACATGCTTATTACTTGCATTATCAAAACAGAAGACCTGATTATATTGAAGCTTTCTTCAATTTAATTAATTGGACTGAAGTTGCTAGAAGATATGCTTTAGAGAAATAATTTCTTTATACCTGAAAAGGAGAACTTTATAAAATTTCTTCCTGAAAACTTAAAACCGCCGATTTCAAAATTTTGAAATCGGCGGTTTTTTATTTGTTTGACTTTGTTGACTTTATTCCAATAAAAAAGGTGAAATTTCTTTCACCCTTTTTGCCCCAAATCTACCATAAACTTAACCTACTAATGCTAATGGTCGATCAAATATAAGAAAACAAGTTAGCTTTAAACAAATATATTAGACGAACTACACTAAAACTCGTTAAAGCGCTTAATTTGTTAATATTCTAATAGGCTCTTGCGTCTTTACCTTCATAAAAATTCATAAAAGCACGATTCACCACTCTATTTCCTCCCGCTGTTGGATAATCTCCTGTAAAATACCAATCCCCCAAATTTTTAGGACAGGCAATATGAAGATCTTCTACAGTTTGGAAAATTATTTTAACCTCTGCGTTAATTTCTGGAGAGCTTAACAATTCTGCAATTTTATCGGAAATTTCTTGTGGGTGAAAAGGCGCATAAATTTCAGTTACAAAATTTACTACTTCGCTATCTTTTAATTTTTCCTGTGCTTTACATTTTAGATAAACTTCATCGACAATGTGATATAGATTTCGCTCTTTAAGCAATTCTAATGTAGCTTTAAAGGCAATTAAGCCTTCTAATTTAGCCATGTCGATTCCATAACAATCCGGATAACGAATTTGTGGTGCGGACGAAACAATTACGATGCTTTTTGGCTTCAAACGGTCCATCATTTTGATGATACTCATTTTTAGAGTAGTTCCCCTAACAATACTATCATCAATAATTACTAAATTATCTGTCGGTTTGATTACACCATAAGTAACATCATAAATATGGGCCACTAAATCATCGCGACTACTATCTTCGGTAATAAATGTTCTAAGTTTAGCATCTTTAATAGCAACTTTCTCTGTTCTAATTTTAACCGCAAGAAGTTCTTGCAAACTATCTTTGGTTAAGGTATTTCTATTATTTAAAATATAATTATTTTTCCGTTGATTCAAGAAATCCTGAGCGGCTTCTACAATTCCGTAGAAAGAAGTTTCAGCTGTGTTAGGGATATAAGAAAAAACAGTGTTGTCAGTATCGTTGTCAATAGCTTTTAAAACCGCTGGTAAAATAAGTTTTCCTAGATTTTTTCGTTCCTGATAAATCTCAGCATCGCTACCTCTAGAGAAATAAATTCTTTCAAAGGAACAGGCTTTTTTGACTGTTGGAGTCCGAATTTCTTCTTCTGTCAACTTTCCGTTTTTCTTTATAATTAAGGCATGTCCTGGTTTTAACTCTTGTACTTTTTCAAATTCAACATTAAATACAGTTTGAATAACAGGTCTTTCTGAAGCTACAACTACAATTTCATCATCTTCATAAAAATAAGCGGGACGAATTCCGGCTGGATCTCTAAAAACAAAAGCATCTCCATGACCAAAAAGACCGGCCATAGCATAACCACCGTCCCAGCCTTTAGAAGCCCGTTTAAGGATTTTCCCAACCTCTAATTTTTCAGCGATTACTGGTGAAGCTTCTCTTTTCGACAAGCCATTATTTTTACATTCCAAATATAGATCGGTTACTTCATCATCTAGAAAATGTCCTATTTTTTCCATTACCGTAACGGTATCTGCCATTTCTTTCGGATGTTGTCCTAATTCAACTAAACTGTTGAAAAGCTCGGTAACATTGGTCATATTAAAGTTACCGGCAACTATAAGGTTTCTGTGCATCCAATTGTTTTGACGCAAAAAAGGATGCACACTTTCAATACTATTTTTCCCAAAAGTCCCATAACGAACATGTCCTAAAAACAATTCACCTAAATAAGGAATATTCTTTTTTTGAAGCGCTACATTATCCGAATATTCCGGATGAGCAGCCATTTCTTCATTGATTCTTTCATTAATTTGAGCAAAAACATCCTGAATAGGCTGAGCGTCGTTCGATCGAACCCGACTAATGTATCTTTCCCCTGGTTCAACATCAAGCTTGATCGAAGCAAAACCAGCCCCGTCTTGACCACGATTGTGTTGTTTTTCCATAAGGAGATACATTTTTTGTATTCCGTAGAAAGCAGTCCCGTATTTCTCCTTATAAAATTCTAAGGGTTTTTTTAATCTTAAAAGGGCAATGCCACATTCATGTTTGATTGCGTCGCTCATTGGGTTGTTGTAGTTATATTATTTAATCTTTTTTTTTAACTTTTAAAAAATTAAAACCTTTCTAGATCTATTCCTTTATATAGTAAAATCGGTTTACTAGGTGGTGATTTGTTATAAATAAAAAATGCCTCGAATATTCGAGGCCTTCCTTTATTCTATAATCATACCATATTGAGTCAATGTTTTAAATTCTAACAATCGAGAAACAACTTCGTGTTTTTCAAGTGATACCATTCTTTCTGTACCAAATTTTTCGACACAAAAAGAGGCTAGATTAGAACCGTAAACAATGGCGTTTTTTAAATTTTCAAAAGAAACATTTCCACTCTGAGTAATATATCCAGCAAATCCACCTGCGAATGTATCTCCGGCTCCTGTTGGATCGAAAACTTCTTCTAAAGGTAAAGCTGGAGCAAAGAAAACTTCCTTACCTTCAAATAACAAAGCTCCATGTTCTCCTTTTTTGATAACCACATATTTAGGACCCATGTTTTGTATAATGGCAGCCGCTTTGACTAAAGAATATTCTCCAGAAAGTTGTCTCGCTTCTTCGTCATTAATAGTAATTACGTCTACACGCTTTATAACCTCTAATAATTCAGGCAAAGCACAATCCATCCAAAAATTCATAGTATCTAAAACTACTAATTTAGGTTGGGTTTCCATTTGATCCAAAACACTGCTTTGTACTAGAGGATGCAAGTTTCCAAGCATTACAACATCGGCGCTTTTAAAGTTTTCTGGTACTTTAGGTTGAAAATCAGCCAAAACATTTAGTTGTGTTTCTAAAGTGTCTCTTGAATTCAAATCATTGTGATAACGTCCACTCCAAAAGAATGTTTTACCACCTGGAACTACATCAAGACCTGAAATATCTATATTTCTATTGGTCAATAAATCTAAGTATTCTTGAGGAAAATCATCACCTACAACAGAAACTATTGCCGATTCAAGATTAAAATGAGAGGCTGAAAGTCCAATATAAGTAGCTGCTCCGCCTAAGATTTTATCTGTTTTTCCGAAAGGAGTTTCTATAGCATCGAAGGCAACTGTGCCAACTATCAATAATTTGTTCATTTTTTGAGTTTCGAATTAAGCGGCAAAGATACTCCATAACTTACAAAATTGCAAAGGTTCGGACCTGCAATGTTTTCATAAAAGTTTGGCTTCTTCTTTTTCGTAAAAAGAGTCGATAGAAAGCTGAGAACTTTGTGACCCCATAACAGCCAAAACATCACATCTTTCGTTTTGCGGATGGTTGTTATGTCCTTTAATCCACTTAAAATCAACTTGATGTTTTCGATATATTTTCAAAAACCGTGCCCATAAGTCTGGGTTTTTCTTGCCTGTGAAGCCTTTTTTTTCCCAACCAAAGACCCATTTTTTTAAAACAGAATCAACCACATATTTAGAGTCCGATACCACCAGAACTTTAGTGTTTGGTACTTTTAATTTCTCGAGTCCAACGATTACGGCAAGTAATTCCATTCTGTTATTTGTGGTATGTCGAAAACCTTCAAAAAATTCTTTTCGATAGGGTTTTCCAACCCATTCCATGACCACACCATAACCTCCAGGACCTGGATTTCCTTTGGCAGCACCATCGGTGTATATATGTATGTCGGGAGAATTCAAATTAGGCGTTTTGTGTTAAAAGTTTTTCAATGACTTCTGGAAAATGCTCTTGTTCTAATTCGTGGATTTTTGAAGCAACCTCTTCAGGAGTTTCTGTTCCGGACAATGCGATACTTTTTTGAAAAATAATATTTCCTTCGTCGTAATTTTCATTTACAAAATGAATGGTAATTCCAGTTTCTGATTCCTTATTTTCTACAATGGCACGATGAACGTTCATTCCATACATTCCTTTTCCACCATATTTAGGCAATAGTGCAGGATGTATGTTGATTATTTTATCTGAATAGGCTTCAATAATATTTTGCGGGAATTTTAATAAAAAACCAGCCAAAACAATTAAATCAGGTTGAAATGAGATTAATTTTCCCAAAACCGAATCGGAAGAAAGTGCTTCTTTGGAGAAAACAACTGATGGGACCTCTAATTTTTCGGCTCGATCTAAAACTTTGGCTTTCTCACTATTAGAAAAAACAGCAACTACAGTTGCACTCTTTGTATTTTTGAAATGGCGAATGATATTTTCGGCATTTGTTCCCGATCCAGAGGCAAAAATTACTATTTTTTTCATTTTTCTGATGATTAATATTACGCAAAAAAAGGAATAATAAATGATATTAAATAGATTTAAGAGGTCTTTGTTAAATATTTTTTTTAAATTCGTTGCTATTTTATCAACTAAATCGTGGATTTAAAATAAAGTTTTTTATTTTTGCCAACAAATAAATTCTAAAATTAAAGATTATGTCAGACATTGCATCAAGAGTTAAAGCGATTATCGTAGACAAATTAGGCGTTGACGAGAATGAAGTTGTAACAGAAGCAAGCTTCACAAACGA
>CANEZU010000040.1 GCA_947444255.1 Flavobacteriaceae bacterium
AACATTTAGTTAATATTCCAAAAGCATCTTTGCCTCAGAATTTTAACTAAACCATTAACTATGAAAAAATTATTAACAGTACTTTTATTGGCAACTAGTTTTTTGTCAAAAGCACAAGATGAAGTAAAAACGATCAGCATAGATTCTCTTAAAGAAACTATAGATCAGCATACTATGAAATTCGGAGGATTAGATGAAAGACTTTCTACTATAGAAAGTGACCTTTCCAAACTAACTAAAATTAAAGTTTCGGGTTACATTCAGGCTCAATTTGACAAATATGAATTTAAAGATCATATCGGTCCTGGATCATCTACTCAAGCGGCTCCAATAACAAATTCTTTTTATCTAAGAAGAGCCCGTATTAAGTTTTCTTATGAAGCAATTGATGGCGTAAAAGTAGTGTTGCAACCGGACTTTGCCTTCGATAAAGTGTCTTTAAAAGATGCTTATGTAGTTTTAAATGACAGATGGACTCAAACATACTCTCTGTTCTTAGGTCAATTTGACCGTCTAAATTATGAATTAGAATATTCTTCCGGTTCTATGGAAGTTTTAGAAAGAACCAGAATGGCATCCATCATTTATCCAGGGGAAAAAGAATTAGGAGCTAAATTAGAAGCTAATTTTGATACGAATTATAACTTTCCTTTAAAATTAGAACTAGCGGTTTTGAACGGTAATTTCAACTTAGGTACAACTACTAATCAAACTAAAGACATTGATAGTAACAAAGATGTAATGGCCAGAGCGGTCTATTCTATAAAATTACCTAACAAAGGACTCGGAATTGATTTTGGTGCGCACGGTTACTTTGGTTCTACTAAAATATTAGCCCAAACGACACCACTTACCGTTTTTTCAGATGTAAACAACCAAAATTTTACACCTAAAGTAGGAGATAACCTTAAGAAAGGTTGGTATGGTGCTGAGATGCAAATTTATTATGATTTCCTTGGCGGAATGGCATTAAAAGGGGAATACATTTCAGGTACAATCTCTGAAACTACTAACCCAGTTCAAGTGAACTCTGCCTTTAATTTTAACAAAGTAAGAGAATTTACAGGCTATTATGCTACCTTAATCAAGAACATTGGTGTTAGACATCAAGCCGTTTTTAGATATGATGTTTTTGATCCTAACACTAAACTTAGCGGAAATGCAGTAACTACTGCAGGCGATTTAAAAGTAAGTACCTGCTCTTTTTCATGGCAATATTACTTTGATGATAATGTTAAAATAGTTGCTGGATATTCCTTGCCAATAAATGAAAGAAGTACAACTGTAGGTGGTGATTTCCTAAAAGACAAAAAAGACAATACCTTTACGATCAGAATTCAAGCAAGATTTTAACTTTTAATAAACTAATAAAATGAAAACAACAAAAATTAAATTAGCAGCCTTCCTATTAGCCATTATGACTATTGGATTCTCGTTTACCTCTATCGAAAAAATAACGGTTAAAGGATCGGATACGATGGTTATTCTTGCTCAAAAATGGGCTGAAGTCTACATGTCAAAACATCCTGAAACTACAATTCAGGTAACTGGTGGTGGTTCTGGTATTGGGATTTCTGCTTTGATCAATGGGTCTACAGATATCGCAAACTCCAGCCGTCCAATGAAATCTACTGAAGTTGAAAAGTTAAAAGCAAGATACAATACCTTAGGGGTTGAAATTCCTTGTGCTAAAGATGGAATCTCTATCTATTTGAATAAAGCAAATGGCGTTTCTGAATTATCTGTAAAACAAATTGGAGAGATATTCGCAGGTAAAATTACCAATTGGAAACAAGTGGGTGGTGTTGACTCCAATATTAAATTATACGGAAGAGAAAGTAGTTCAGGTACATTTGTTTATTTTAAAGACAATGTTGTGAAATCAGACTATGCTCCAAGTTGTCAAAGCTTACCTGGAACTGCAGCTATTGTTAATGCGGTTAAAAAAGATAAATTCGGAATTGGTTACGGTGGTGCTGCTTATGCAGAAGGTGTGAAAGATTGTAAAGTAAAAAAAGACGATAAAAGTCCAGCGTATGCGCCAACAGCTGAAACCATTAAAAATAAAACCTATCCAATATCAAGATACTTGTATATGTATTTAAAAAGTAGACCTACAGGAGCTACCAAAGCATATATCGATTGGATTCTTAGTCCGGAAGGTCAAAAAATTATTGCTGAAATTGGTTATTTCCCAGTAAAATAATTTGAACTAACATCCTATTCTAATTAACCTCTTTTTTAAAAGAGGTTTTTTTATGTATAAAAATGGCTAAAACAACTATTTCTAAAGGTCTAAAGCACTATAGAAATAGCTAGGGCACTAAAATATGATTATTTAATATTGAATTAACATTAACTTAACATTGCGATTTAATCTTTGCTTAAGTTTATTTAGGACTATTCTGTATGAAATGGAATAGTATTTAATCTATAAATTTCGAATAAAATGAAAACAACAAAATTTAATATTGCATTGGTTTTATTGGTACTACTTTCCTTAGGATGTTCTTTTATTGCTGTGGATAAAGTGACCGTCAAAGGCTCAGATACCATGGTGATTTTATCTCAAAAATGGGCCGAAGCGTATATGATAAAACACCCGAAATCAGTCATTCAGGTAACAGGAGGTGGTTCAGGTGTTGGATTAGCAGCCTTGTTAAATGGCTCTACCGATATCGCCAATTCAAGTCGTCCAATAAAACCTACCGAAGTCGAAAAATTGAAAGCCAAATACAATACTCAAGGTATTGAAATCCCTTGTGCCAAAGACGGATTGTCGGTTTTCTTAAACAAAGCGAACAGTGTTTCCGAATTGACTATCGAGCAATTAGGGGCTATTTTCTCCGGTAAAATTACCAATTGGAAACAAGTGGGTGGTGCCGATGCAAACATTCAACTTTACGGAAGAGAAAGTAGTTCTGGTACTTTTGAATTTTTTAAAGACCATGTAGTGAAAACAGATTTCGCACCAAGATGTCAAACTTTGCCCGGAACTGCAGCTATTGTTAATGCTGTCAAAAAAGACAAATACAGCATTGGTTACGGTGGTGCTGCTTATGCAGAAGGCGTAAAAGATTGTAAAGTTAAAAAAGATGCTAAGTCAGCAGGTGTTTTTCCAACAGCAAAAACCATAAAAGATAAAACCTATCCTATCTCCAGATATTTGTACATGTATTTAAAAGAAAGACCTACAGGTGAAATCAAAGCTTTTGTAGATTGGATTTTGAGCCCAGCAGGTCAAAAAATGGTGGTAGAAGTGGGTTATTTTCCTTTAAAATAGACGGCTTTAAAATCGTCTTTAAGGTCTTGTACTTTTTGATTACTTTTGATATTATGAATACCTAATTCAAATAAATGAAACCTAAAATTACTGCATCTAATAATTTTACCAGAGAAAACCTGAAAAAACAATTCAGGCTTTCAGAGTTTCTGGCCGAAAAAATTATTACCTCAATTGCCTATATGTCAATTGCTATAATCGTATTGATTTTTATCTTTGTTTTCAAAGAATCACTGCCTTTGTTTAATTTTCAAAACAAAGAAAAAGCCAATACGGAAATAAATACTAATGCGGCTTCTGATAATTTAAAACCTGAAGCCTATGGTGCGGAACCAACCGAGGAACTAAAACCAGAATCCTACGGTTCGGAGCCAGTGAGTCAGGAAGATTTAAAACCAGAAACATACGGTGATGTTGTGGCTGATCCAGTCGCTAAAGAGGATCTAAAACCCGAAACTTATGGGGATGTTGTGGCAGAAACAGCTGTAGAAACCACTGATAGCAGCTCCGAAACAAAAGTTTCAGCTGATGGTGCCGATAATACTTGGAGTTCCTTCTTCTCTGTCGAATGGGTTCCGGTTTCCGATAATCCTAGATTTGGTTTATTGGCATTATTAATAGGTACTTTAAAAGTAACGATAATAGCCATGCTGATTGCGGGTCCAATTGCGGTATTGGCCGCCCTATATACCTCGACTTTTGCCTCCAAAAGAGCTAAGGAAATTATTAAACCGGTCATCGAATTATTGGCCGCTTTTCCTTCTGTGGTAATTGGATTCTTTGCTTTGATGGTTTTAGCTACTTTTTTTCAGGATATTTTCGGATACGAAACCAGATTAAATGCCTTTGTTGGTGGTGTCGCAATGGCGCTAGCTGCAATTCCTATTATTTATACCATTGCTGAAGATGCGCTTTCTTCAGTGCCTAAAACCTATACCGAAGCCAGTTTGGCATTGGGCGCTAGCAAATGGCAAACGGCCTTTTTTGTAACTTTACCAGCAGCAATTCCAGGAATTTTTGCCGCCTTGCTTTTAGGAATAGGCCGCGTTTTTGGCGAAACGATGATCGCCCTTATGGCAACAGGGAATGCCGCTCTAATTTCGGCCAATCCTTTTGAAAGTGTTCGAACTTTTGCTGCAACTATCGGTTCCGAAATGGCCGAAACAGTTTTTGGTGATACCCATTATAGCGTATTGTTTTTTATTGGATCTTTGCTTTTTATCTTTTCTTTTGGATTGAATGCTGTAGCAGAGTTTTATGTGAAAGGTAAATTAATTAAAAAATTCCAAGGAAAATAAACATGGATACAATTGAAAACACAGAGGAAAATTCCTTTTTCTCTTCCAATAAAAAAAATTCAGATTTAAAAGGCAGTCTTATTGTTGGATCAACTTTGGCTTCGGTAATAATCATTATTGCCGTTTTATTTCTGATCATCGGGATTATCGTCTATAACGGATGGCAAACTTTTTCTTGGGAATTCGTAAGTGCTTTCCCTACTGACGGAATGACCAAAGGGGGAATTTTCCCTGCAATTATTGGTACTTTTATCTTGGTGATTGTAATGTCTATTGCTGCGGTTCCCTTCGGGACCATTACAGCTATTTATCTTACAGAATATGCTAAAGAAAATTCTATTTTCGCAGCAGCAGTTCGCTTTTCTGTTCGAACTCTTGCCGTTGTGCCTTCTATTATTTTTGGCCTTTTTGGTCTTGGATTTTTTATTCAATTTATTGGTTCTGGAATGGATACGGCTTTTAATGCTGGTGAACTACATTGGGGGCAACCTAATATTCTCTGGGCTAGTTTGACAATGGCTTTATTAACTTTGCCGGTGGTGATAGTTTCTGTTGAAGAAGCGCTGAAAACGGTTCCAAGAGAATTGCGAGAAGCTAGTTTAGCTCTCGGAGCTACTAAATGGCAAACTATAAAAAAAGTGGTTTTACCCGGATCCGTTTCGGGTATTATGACCGGAACTATTTTGGCGGTAAGCCGCGGTGCTGGTGAAGTTGCGCCTATTTTGTTTACAGGTGCCGCTTATTATTTAGCAACCTTGCCCAAATCAGTGAGCGATCAGTTTATGAATTTAGGCTACCACATTTATATCATGTCGACTCAATCATCTGATGTTGAAAAAACAATGCCAATTCAATTCGCAACGACCCTAGTCTTGTTGATTCTTACCATATCATTAAATATTATAGCCGTTATTATCAGATCAAGAATTAGAAGTAAGAAACTATAAAAGTAGTTTCCAAAACTGATTTATTAAATAAAATACAATTCAAAAATGAAAGATATTAAAATCGAAGTTAAAGACTTATCATTATACTACGGAGAAAAGAAAGCATTGAATGATATTTCCATGTTGATTCCATCAAATAAAGTTACTGCATTAATAGGTCCTTCCGGTTGTGGAAAATCTACTTTTCTTAGAAGTATCAATAGAATGAATGATTTGATTCCAAGCGTTAAGATTACTGGTCAAATGCTGGTAGAAGGAGTTGATATCTATGATAAAAATGTAGATGTTGTTAATATTAGAAAAAAAATCGGAATGGTTTTCCAAAAATCAAATCCTTTTCCAAAATCAATCTACGAAAATATTGCCTATGGTCCTAAGATCAATGGGATGAAAAACAAAACAGATCTCGACGAAATTGTAGAAACGTCTTTGCGTCAAGCTGCAATTTGGGAGGAGGTTAAAGATCGATTAGGCGATTCGGCAATGGGTCTTTCAGGTGGTCAACAACAACGTTTATGTATTGCAAGAACTTTAGCGGTGAGTCCTGATATTGTATTGATGGACGAACCTGCAAGTGCTTTAGATCCTATTTCTACTTCTAAAATTGAGGAATTGGTTCACCAGCTTAAAGAGCACTATACCATTATTATTGTGACGCACAATATGCAACAAGCAGCCCGAACAAGTGATTATACAGCTTTCTTTTATTTGGGGGAATTGATTGAAATGGACAAAACAAAAACTATATTTACAAAACCTTCCAAGAAGCAAACGGAAGATTATATTACAGGTAGATTTGGATAGTATTTTATCTCGAAATTTTACAATTTTTCCAATCTTTAAATTATAAAAAATGGCGTCACACTTAGAAATAGAATTAGAAAAACTAAAAAATATAATTGTAAAAATCAATAACCTGGCCGAGAACCAAGTTTTTGAAGCAGTAGGAATTTTGCTTTCCGAGCCAATTTCCGATAAAAAACAAGTAAAGAAGACCGAAAATAAAATTGATAAATTAGAAGTTAAAATTGAAGATGTCTGTCAAAGTATTTTTGCCTTGCAACAGCCTGTAGCTTCTGATCTTCGATTCATCATGTCGGCCATGCAAATCAGCAACGAAATTGAAAGAATTGGTGATTTGGCCATGAGTGTCATAAAATTGAATAAAAGTATTAATTCTAAATATGAATTAGTAACCAAATTTAATATTGAAGAAATCGGTAGAGAACTAGAGAAAATTGTCATTAAAACGAATATCTGCTTCCAAAATTTAGACGCAGAAGCTATTGGTGAAATATACATTTTAAACAACAGCATCAAACAAAAAGCAACTGTTGCAATTCAAAATATTATTGATGATATTAAAACTAATTCCAAGAGTATAGTTTCAGGAATGAATCTGATCATGGTCTTAAGGAATATCGAACGAATGGGTGAGCATTGTACCAATATTGCCGAATCGGTTTATTTTATGATCAATGCCAAGGTAATCAGACACGAAAAATTCAACGATAAGAAAGCCGAAGAAGAATAATAATTCCGGATTCTAATCTACAAATCAAAGCGTTGTTTTGCCATCAAAAAGGCAAAACAACGCTTCGCAGTTTAATGAGGTATTGTTTATTTTTAAGCCTTGGTACAATTCGACTTCATGGAGATTGTCAATCTTAAAATCATCTTGATTGGCATAAGGAACTAAGCCCTGTTCCTGGAGCTTACGGGCTAGATATTCCTGTTCGTATTGCCCAGGAGTGGGTATGAAAAAAGCCTTTTTTTCAAGTTTAGCCAAATCCATAATTGTGGTGTAACCCGAACGACAAAGCAGCAGTTCGCTTTCGTTAAACGTCTGTTCCAATTGCTCAGAGGTCATAAAATTATAATAATGTATTTGGTCTATTTTTTCACTAATTTGCTTTGATTCTACTTTTCCCTGAATGAAAACTACTCTTCCCTCAAATTTTGTTATTTCTTCTCTTAACAGCATTTCGAGAATTCCCCTTTGCGGTTCTGGTCCAGAAAGCAGCACCATCAAATCATATTGAATAGGGATTTCCTTCTTTTCAAATCGGCTCAGTGCTCCGAGATATCGGACGTTGAATAAAGGACGTTTGAGGTGGCCTAATTTTCCACTCAAATTGGGTTCGTTTTCGAAATCGGGTACCCAGCATTCCGTATATTTTCGGATAAGCATTTGATGTAATTTACTGCTAATCCAAGAAGTGCTGCCACTCAATACATTTAATTGGTGGGTGATAAATACAGAAGGAATTCCTTTGTTATATGCGCCAAGCCTATTGTCTGAAATAATTCCTTCCAATTGGTATTCTCGAATCCATTTTCGGACTATTTTCTTTTCTTTTAAAATAGCTTGAAATAATTTTGGGGAATTCTGCAACATCTTCCATTTAAAATAACGCCCTTTTTTGGCATATTTTACATCATAGGAAGGCAATTCTAGGCATTTTAAATGGGGAAATTCTTGGATTAATAAAGCTAAGGCATTTCCATCAGAGGCTATTATTGGGTTGTATCCGTTTTCTTCCAATGCTTTTATGATAGGAATACAGCGCGTAGCATGCCCTAATCCCCAATTAAGTGGAGCGATAAGAATATTTTTAGTGCTGTTTTTCACTATTTTTTCGTGTTTTAAATTAGACAAATCATGCCACGGAATGATTCGAACTACTGCCTACAATAATACTCCTTTTGATTTTATGTCCTTTAAAATTTCGACCTATATACCTCTCTTTTTCAAATTGTAAATATAAAAACATTTCTTCTTGGGTATATTTCCCTAATTTTGCCAAAACATTAAATAAAATCGTGGGAAGTAAAAATAAGTTAAAAAGATTCATAGAGAACGAAACATTCACAAATGTTTTTCAACCTACCAGAGAAGAAGTGGTTTCTAATTTGTTTCCGCTCAAAGGCAAATGGAATGCTGACTTTTTTAAAAATGAGAATCCTATTATCCTGGAATTGGGTTGTGGTAAAGGAGAATATTCCGTCGGACTAGCCGAGAAATATCCAAATAAAAATTTTGTAGGTATTGATATCAAAGGAGCTCGTTTCTGGCGTGGTGCTAAAACAGCTGTTGACGAAGGAATGAATAACGTGGCCTTTATTCGGACTCAAATTGAATTGATCAATCATATTTTTTCTGAAAATGAGGTTGACGAAATCTGGATTACTTTTCCCGACCCCCAAATTAAATACAAGCGAACCAAACATAGAATGACCAATTCGGAATTCCTCCAATTGTATAAAAAAATTCTAAAACCAGACGGCGTCATGAATCTGAAAACCGACAGTGAATTCATGCACGGCTATACTTTAGGTGTGCTTCATGGCGAAGGACATGAGGTTTTATATGCCAACCATAACGTATATGTTAATGAAGGTTCGCCGGAAGAAGTAACCGGAATACAGACTTTTTACGAAAAACAATACTTGCTCATAAACAAAGCAATTACGTATATTAGATTCAAAATTAAATAGAATGAGATTTATTCTGCCCTTGATTTTAGGTTTTTTTTCTGCTTCGATTGGTGTTTCCTTACCTGGATTGATCAATATGACAGCTGCTAAAGTCAGTATAAGGGATGGTAGGGAACGAGCGCTGCTTTTTATTACGGGTGCTGTAATTATAATTTTCTTTCAAACCCTGCTAGCCATTTCTTTTGCCCGCTATATCGATTCCAGACCCGGGATTGTCGCTTTATTGCGAGAAATTGGTTTCCTGATTTTTGCAATCTTGTCTTTTTATTTTCTGGTTATGGCCAAAAAACCCAAAACGAAGAAAGAGGATATGAAAATGCGAAGTAAAAGCAATCGGTTTTTTCTCGGAATGCTACTCTCTGCTTTGAATTTTTTCCCTATTCCCTATTATGTATTCCTAACCATTAGTCTGGCTTCCTTTCAGCTTTTTGCTTTTGAATCTCTACCGGTATTCTTATTTTTGTTTGGCGTGGTGATTGGTTCCTTTGCGGTTTTCTATTATTATATTAGCTTTTTCAAAAGGATAGAAGCGAAAACAGATTTCTTTTTCAAAAACATGAATAAAATTATTGGAACAGTGACCGCAATCGTAGCCTTGATTACGCTTTTTAATATTATTAAATTTTATTCCTAATTTTGGAAGTGAATTTCTTTGATCGAGTTTACGCTCTGGCGCGTCAAATTCCCTACGGTAAAGTGACTTCTTATGGCGCTATAGCCAAAGCTTTGGGTGCTGCAAGATCAGCGCGAATGGTAGGTTGGGCGATGAATGCTTCTCATAATTTACAAGATGTTCCGGCTCACCGTGTGGTAAATCGAACGGGATTACTCACCGGTAAACACCATTTTCAAGGAACTAATCTCATGCAGCAACTACTAGAGAATGAAGGAATCCAGGTTATTGATAACCAGATTGTCGATTTCGAAAAACACTTTTGGTCGCCGGAGGTTCAACAGTTTTAATTTCATTTTCGATGTCTTAAAACGGAATATTTTCGTCAAATGTTAAAAATTAAATAAATAAGGATTCGCAATCTTCGCATCAATAAATCCAATCCAAATCCTTTATATTAAGAACTTTTCATAGTATCTTTGTAATCTAAAATTAGTCTTAATAAGGCAAAATTCAACTTATGAAACTAGATAAAAAAGAGATTCTTAAAGCCTTAGAAACTATTACTATTGCGGGAGAAGGAAAAAATATGGTCGAAAGTGGCGCAATTTCAAATGTGGTCGCCTTTGGAGATGAAGTGATCATCGATTTACTGCTTCATACGCCAGCAATGCACATCAAAAAGCGAGCGGAAGATGATATTCGTAAAGCAATCTTAGAATTGGTTTCAGCCGAAGCTAAAATAAAAATCAATACCAAAGTAGAAACTCCGGATAAACCCGAAATTAAGGGAAAATCGATTCCGGGTATAAAGAATATAGTTGCTGTGGCTTCCGGTAAAGGAGGTGTTGGGAAATCAACAGTTACCGCCAATTTAGCCGTTACCTTAGCCAAAATGGGTTTCGCTGTAGGAATTTTAGATGCGGATATCTACGGACCATCCATGCCGATTATGTTTGATGTCGAAACTGAAAAACCAATTTCGGTTACCGTCGATGGTAAATCTAAAATGAAACCTGTAGAAAGCTACGAAATAAAAATACTGTCTATCGGATTTTTTACCGCTCCCAGTCAGGCTGTAATTTGGAGAGGTCCAATGGCTTCAAAAGCCTTAAACCAAATGATTTTTGATGCCGATTGGGGAGATTTAGATTTCCTTTTAGTAGACTTACCTCCTGGAACGGGTGACATTCACCTTTCTATTGTGCAATCATTACCAATAACAGGTGTCGTTGTCGTTAGTACTCCGCAAGCCGTGGCTTTAGCCGATGCTAAAAAAGGGGTTTCCATGTTTATGTCCGAGGCAATTAATGTTCCGGTTTTGGGAATTATTGAAAACATGGCCTATTTTACTCCTGAAGAACTACCCGATAATAAATATTATATTTTTGGAAAAGAAGGAGCCCGTAATTTAGCCGAAGATTTAGACGTTCCCTTTTTAGGAGAAGTTCCTATCGTACAATCCATTCGGGAAGCCGGAGATTATGGACGTCCTGCTGCCCTGCAAGAAGGTTCTGTAATTGAAGCTGTTTTCCAGGAATTGACCAGAAATGTCGTGCAGGAAGTAGTAAATAGAAATGACAATTTACCGGCTACTGAAGCAGTCAAAATTACAACCATGGCAGGCTGTTCAGCAGTAAACAAGAAATAATTCAAACAAGATGAGTACAGAAGAATTAACAAATAACGTTGAAAAAGCATTAGAAGAAATTCGTCCGTTTTTAAATTCAGATGGTGGAGATATTAGTTTAGTTTCTATTGACGAAGGCAAGCATGTTACCGTTCGTTTAGAAGGAGCCTGTATTAGCTGTAGCGTTAATCAAATGACTCTTAAGGCTGGAGTCGAAACAACGATTAAAAAATATGCTCCGCAAATTGAAACGGTAGTTAATATTACTTAATTCCCTTTTGTACGCTTGCCATTCGTTTTCAGTATTCGAAGGCTTAGAGATATAATTTCAAAACGGTTTTTCATTCCAATGACTAGCCCTTTTAGTGCATTTAAATAAATTCAGTTTTAATTTACATTAAACTTTAACTGATAAATATCATAGTATAAGCGTTCCCTTTTCAAGAAATTTGCTTTTTGAATTGCCGAACATCAGAACCTTCATAGAAATGATTGAAACAGATTTACTTATAATTGGAGCAGGACCAACGGGGCTTTTTGCCGTATTTGAAGCGGGACTTTTAAAATTAAAATGTCATATTATTGACGCTCTTCCTCAAGTGGGCGGTCAACTTTCCGAATTATATCCAAAGAAACCTATTTTTGATATTCCCGGTTATCCCGAAGTTTTAGCGGGTGATTTGGTGAATAATCTTATGGAACAAATTAAGCAGTTTCAGCCTGGTTTTACTTTCAACGAAAAAGCAGATACAATCGACAAGCTAGAGGATGGAACTTTTATTGTAACAACAAACAAAGGAACTAAACACCATGCCAAAGCAATTGCAATTGCAGGTGGATTGGGTAGTTTTGATCCTAGAAAACCCTTAATTGAAAACATAGAATTCTATGAAGATATAGGCGTAGAATACTTTGTAAAAGATCCGGAATTGTTTCGAGACAAAAGAGTAGTTATTGCAGGTGGTGGAGATTCTGCACTTGACTGGAGTATCTTTCTGGCCGATGTGGCTTCTAGCGTAACCTTGATTCACCGTAGGAATGAATTTCGAGGCGCCTTAGATTCAGTCGAAAAAGCACAGGAATTTAAAAAGCTAGGTTTGATCAATCTAGTGACTCCTGCCGAAGTAATTAGTCTTCATGGTGAAACCCATTTAAATTCGATCACCATTGAAATCGACGGCCAACAGCAAAAAATAGAAACCGATTATTTTATACCACTTTTTGGTCTCACACCAAAATTAGGACCGATTGCCAATTGGGGTTTAGAAATAGAAAAGAATGCCATCAAAGTAGATAATGCTTTAGATTATCAAACAAATATTCCAGGAATTTATGCCATTGGTGATGTAAATACCTATCCCGGAAAATTAAAATTAATTTTATGTGGTTTTCACGAAGCGACACTCATGTGTCAAAGCGTATATCAAAGACTAAATCCAGGGAAGAAATACGTGTTAAAATACACGACCGTTTCGGGTGTAGATGGCTTTGATGGAACCAGAAAAGAAGCCGAGAAAGCGGTAGTAAAATCGATAGAATAGCTATGGTGCAAGATGTTTTAATACAAATTACCGACCGTGAAGGATTAGTTCATGAAGTACAGGCACCAACCGACATGAACATGAATATCATGGAGCTGGTTCGTGCCTATGAATTAGCTCCCGAAGGCACAATTGGAATATGTGGTGGAATGGCAATGTGTGCTTCTTGTCAATGTTATGTTTTAAATGACATTCCACTTCCTGAAAAAGGAGAGGATGAAGAAGCGATGCTCTCTGAAGCTTTTAACGTGAAACCAAACAGCCGTTTGGGCTGTCAAATTCACATCACCGAAGAATTAGAAGGCTTGCAAATTCAATTAGCTCCCGAATCATAAAAAAAGCGAGATTAAGTCGCGCTTTCCTTTTAGTTTAAAACAATTTCCCTACTGCTGATTAATTCTTCAATCGCATCCCAAAGTCCTATTCTTTTTTCAAGTGCTAGTAGAGATACAGCTTCTACTTCCTGCCATTTCTGATCGTCATTCTCACAGAGTTCAACAACCATTTGCAAGGCTTTTGGTCCGTGATCATCGGCATCCAATTCAATATGTCTTTCAAAATAATAGATTAGTTTTCGCAAATCCGTTTCTGGAAAATTGCGTTGGAAGTTTTTCAGAATCTGAGTAAACATACTCGGAATTAAATCTTCTCTCCCAAAAGTAAAAGCGGCAGCAATTTCATGTGCTTTTCCTTCTTCAATAGTTCTAAAAGTAAAGTCCAAAAAAGCCTTGATATTAGGATGTAATGAGCTGTTTTTTATGCTGACAAAAATATTTTGTGTAACGTGTTCTTGTTCTAAAAAAGCTTCGATTTCTAGGGTGCTGGCGCCACAGTCCTGCATCGCTTCCAGATACATTTCGAAATGGCTCTGGCGTTTTCCGTCTAAAGTTAAATCGGATTCTTCGGCTAATACAATTTCATTTATCAAATAACGTGTTTCTGGATTTGGCGTAGCAAACCAAGGCGTTGTCGTACAGGTTAATTTTGATTGTAGGGCTTTCAAAAGGGACATGAAATCCCAAACAGCATAAACATGGTTTTCAAGGAAGCAATGTAAATCTTCCATAGTTTGTACTTTTTGGTACAAAGGGTGGTTTAACAATTGCTCTTTTTGCGTTTGAATGCTATTATTTATAGTATCAATGTTCATCTTGCTTTTTTTTATGTAAAAATAGAAAAGCTTCTTGTTTTCAAAAAGCTTTTTCTATACTATTTATCAATACTTTAATAGTTGTTGAATATTATTTAAATGCCGGAATTCCAGTGATATCCATTCCTGTTATTAGTAAGTGGATATCGTGCGTTCCTTCATAGGTAATCACACTTTCCAGATTCATCATATGTCGCATAATTGAATATTCTCCGGTGATTCCCATGCCGCCAAGCATTTGTCTGGCTTCACGTGCAATGGTT
>CANEZU010000041.1 GCA_947444255.1 Flavobacteriaceae bacterium
TTGATGGCTTTGGGATTGAGGATGGAATAATGTAAAAGTAGAAGTTTTTAAGCAAATAAAGTATATGTTAAATATTGTATTGGTGGAGCCGGAGATCCCAAATAACACGGGGAATATTGGTCGTTTGTGCGTGGGAACCGAAAGCAGATTGCATTTAATTCATCCTTTTGGTTTTGTTATTTCTGACAAAAATCTAAAACGAAGTGGTTTGGATTATTGGGTGCATTTGGATTGGAAAGAATATCAGAATGTAGCCGAATGGAAAGCAGTAGTTCCAGATACTTCTCGCGTTTTTTTGATGAGTTCACATGCTGCAACTTCTTATTTGGAAACGGAATTTCAGGACGGAGATTGGTTGGTTTTTGGTAAAGAAAGTGTGGGCTTGAGTGTCGATATATTGAATCAATTTGAGAATCACCTTAAAATTCCAATGTCGCCTTTGATCCGTAGTTTTAATATAGCGAATTCAGTAGCTTTTGTAATTGGGGAAGCTAAAAGACAAGTTTCGAAGAAGTAGTTTTAATTCAATTAAAACAATTTATCCAATCGTAATAGAAAATAGAGCTCTTATTATTTGATTATAAATTTACCCTTTTCACTGTCAAAAGCGATATGTTCATCTTTGAATAGTGTGTTAAACGTTCCTTTATATATAAAATTACAAGGCTGATCCTGAAGCACAATTTCAGGCGTCATGATTATCATTTCATCGCTAATCTGAATCGCCATATCAATATCATGGGTGGAGAAAAGTATGCATTTTCCGGATTCCTGAGTCAGCTTTTTTAACAGTTTAAATAGGGCTACTTTGTGCAGAAGATCCAAATGAGTTGTTGGTTCATCTAGAATAATCAAAGGCGTGTCTTGAGCCAAAGCTCTCGCAATTAGTACTTTTTGTAGCTGTCCATCACTAATTTCATAGAATTTCTTATCAGCCAGATGACTCACTTGAGCATTTTCCATGGCGGAATGAATTTGGTCTCGATCCAGATCAGTTAATTTTCCAATCCAATTGGTATAGGGCTGTCTTCCAAGAGCGATTAATTCAAAAACACTTAGATTACTTGGTGGCAATTTCTCGGTTAATACCAAACTCATTTCTTGCGCTAGTGCTAAAGGTTCAAAGTTTTGGATATTTTTAGATTGCAAAATTACTTTTCCGGATAGAGGTTTTTGAATTCCGCTAAGGGTTCTCAATAAGGTCGATTTTCCAATACCGTTGGCGCCAATCAGAGCTACTAATTTTCCTTTTTTTAAGTTTAGGTTTAGATTTTCAGATAGGGTAGCACTAGCCTTCTTGGTTTTGTAACCAATGCTTAGATTCGATGTGGAGAGTATGATTTCTTGTTTGTCCATTTAGATTGAATACTATTTATTGAAAACTTTTCTTTCGAATCAAAAGCCAAATTACTATTGGCGCTCCAATTATGGAGGTTATAGCATTTATGGGTAGTACTAAATCGGTGCCTGGAAGTTGGGAAACGGTATCGCAAATAAGCATAATTATAGCACCAAAAAGCAGAGTGCTCCAAAATAAAGTATGATGATTGCTGGTTTTGAATGCCAGTTTTGCAACATGTGGAACCGCTAATCCTATGAAAGCAATGGGTCCTGCAAAAGCAGTAATACTTCCAGCTAAAAGACTAGTTGCGAAAATAATGATCAGTCGGGTTTTCTTGAAATTCATACCCATACTCTGGGCATAATTCTCGCCAAGAAGCAAACTATTTAGTGGTTTTATACTAATTATACTGAGGATTAATCCAACTAAAACAGCTAATCCTAAAATTATAATCGAGCTCCAGGATAGATTCCCGATACTACCCAATGACCAAAAGGTGAATTTCTGTAATTGTTCGGCTGTACTAAAATAGGATAGAACGCCTACAATAGCGCTGGTAAAACTAGCAAACATTAGACCGATAATCAAAATAGCCATGGTGTCGCGAAGGTGTTGCGAAACTACTAAAACGGCAATTAGAACCAAAAAACTACCCAAGCAGGAAGCTAAAATAATTCCATAGGAAGAAAGTAAAATAGAGGCTATAAAGGGTGGCAATAATCCAGCACCTAAAGTGACAATAGCCACGCCTAAACTAGAACCGGAACTTAATCCGAGAACATAAGGACCTGCTAAAGGATTTCTAAACAGTGTTTGCATTAATAAACCACTAATCGACAAACCCATTCCAACTAAAACGGCGGTAATAGCCTTGGGCAGGCGGTAATTTAGGATGATATAATCCCAAGTTTCTTTGGAGGCATTTCCACCCAATACACTTTTAAAAACTTCTTTAATTGGAATTGCGACAGATCCTGAACTGATGTTTATTGCTAGGCAAAGCAAGGCTATCAAGAAAAGAATCAGAAATAGAAGAGTATTGGGGTTCGCGCTTTTCAATTTTATCGACCTTAAAAGGGTTTAATTTTTACACTTACAAAAATAGTTTAAATCCTAGCAATTACAGATTACTTTATTTAAACTTCAAAAAAGTTTTTACTATTTTAATTGTTCAAAGAAATAGAGTTCATAATCGGGCAGTAATTCTGGATGCATTATTTTCAACATATCTTTTAATACTAAGTCAGGTCGATTTGGGGCTAATTCATAGTAAAGAACTCCTCCTGTTTTTCCTTTTTTGGAACTATAGGAATAGACTTTTTTATTTTGGAAAGCAGTAAATTGTGTGTAATGAGAATTGGCATCAGCCATTTCTTTTAGACTTGTAAATTGGCCAGGGCCAATCCAAAAATCAGCTGATTTAGCCTTGTCTAATACGGTTTCAAAAGAGAGTGACAGACTTCCAGTACCGGTACTGTTTTTCCAAAGATAAGTAGCCTGAGCATCTTTGATAAAAAAGCTGGCCCATGAATTTCCCTGAGGCAAAAACCATTGGTCTTGATACATGGCACCGGATAAAACAGTTGGTTTTGTATGGGATTTCTTAGCGAGCTGCATGGTTTTATGATAGTCTTTTTCGATAGTTGTAAAGAGGGTATTTGCCTTTTCTTCCAGACCGTATAAAGCACCAAAGAACTGAATCCATTCTGCTTTTCCCAGGGGGGTTTGTTCATTCCAATCGCCGTTGAGCATGATTTTTAATCCGCTCTTTTCTAAGTTATCGAGAGTCGGATTGTTGTTGTCGATACCATATCCAATAATTAAATCGGGTGCCATATCAATAATAAGTTCGGTGTTTAGGTTTAGGTTTTGGCCCAATTCTTTTACTTTTCCTTGCTCAATTCGAGCTCTCACTTTTGTAGAAGAAATATAATTTAGATTTGGAAAACCAATTAGGGAATTTTCTACTCCCAGCATTTCCAATGACGGTATGTGGGTGGTCGAAGTAACGACAATAGATTGAATTGGAATTTGAATTCTAGTAAATTGTTGGAGACTGTCGGGTATTATTCCATTTTTTTTCTGAAGAATATAAGTGTATTCTTTATTGGCTTTAGGCCATGGATTCGCCACTTTGACAAGTGTAAATTCCTTGTATTTATAGATGGATAACCCTTTGGCATAGCGAATACTATTTTGTTTTTCGGCCGTTTTTGAAGTTGCTATTTTCTGCTTATTTTGATTGCAGCCAAAGAAGGAAATTAACACTAACAAAACACTGAATTTGAAAAGAAGAGTTTTCATAATATAATTTTCAAGAGCTGCAAAGGTATATTTAATAGTTTTTAAAAATCAAAT
The DNA here is from genome assembly GCA_947444255.1 of Flavobacteriaceae bacterium. Lineage (GTDB taxonomy): Bacteria > Bacteroidota > Bacteroidia > Flavobacteriales > Flavobacteriaceae > Flavobacterium. The sequence continues at coordinate 3,701 of CANEZU010000041.1, forward strand.
TTTAATTTTAATTCAAAGTATAAACCTATATTTGCCTTCGAAATAAGGTTGTGATTTTGATTATTGTAAATCACATTAAAAGGGAATTAGGTTCGAAACCTAAGCTGTTCCCGCAACTGTAAGCTACCAAGCTTGTTGTTATCTACAAAACCACTGTCTTGAATTAAAGTGCAAGATGGGAAGGTCAACAACAAGACGCAAGCCAGGAGACCTGCCTTTTTTTATAACAAATAACGAATCTTCGGGAAAAAAGATTCAGTAATTATGACTTTTAAAAAGCTGTTTTTATTTTTGATTTTTGGGATGTGCCAATCTATTTGTGCGCAGCAGGATTCTATTGTCGCACTCCAAGAAGTTCGGGTTTCCGATTATGCCTTAAAAAATTTCACAGCTACTAAATCAGTTCAGGTTTTAAATGATTCCCTTATTGCTAAAAATAAGGCTTCTCTTACTTCTTTGTTGAACTTTAATTCGGTTATTTATTTCAAAGAAAATGGACTGGGAATGGTTTCTTCTCCCTCTTTTCGGGGAACTACGGCGCAACAAACCGCTGTAATTTGGAATGGTATAAACATCAATTCACAACTTAACGGACAAACTGATTTTAATACAATTGGGAGTCGGGATTACAATTCAATCAGTGTTCAGGCTGGCGGCAGTAGCACGATTTATGGCAGTAGCGCTATTGGCGGCAGCATTCATTTAAACAACGATTTGGTTTTTAAAAAGCAGTTTGATAATGAACTATTTCTTAATTATGGTAGTTTCAATACTCAGGGATTAAATTACAGAATACTAGTTTCGGATGCTAAATTCAGTAGTCAAGCCAGTATTTCAAGAAACAGTTCCGATAATAATTTTACTTATTTAGGAACCAAAAATCAGCGAAATGAAAATGGTCAGTTTTGGAATACGGCTGTGAATGCTAATTTTGGATATAAGTTAAATTCGGCTAGTTTTATAAAATTCTACAGCCAATTTTTTGAGAGTGAAAGGCATTTCTCGGGAACTTTGGCAGCGCCATCTCGAAGTAAATATGAAGATTTGAACAGTCGAAATTTAATAGAATGGGATCAGTTTTTTGGACGATTTATTTCAAAAGTAAAGCTGGCTTTTTTGTCAGAAGAATACAAGTATTTCGAGAATGCGAATACTGCTGTTTTTGAAACTGCTCGAGCGGAGACTGTAATTGCAAAATATGATTTAAATTATCAATTGGATTCAAATACAAATTGGAATGCTTTTATTGATTTTACAAAAACCAAGGGAATTGGTTCTCAAATTGGAATTAATAATAGGAATATTGCTGCTGCTGTTTTAGCACTAAAAAAGCGTTTTTTTCAAGATTTTCTTTTAGAATTAAGCCTGCGTAAAGAGCTAACCTCTAATTATGAAAGTCCATTTTTATATGCTGCGGGAATTAAATATGAGGTGTCCAAAGATTATAATCTTAAGTTGAATCTTTCTAGAAATTTCAGGATTCCTACTTTCAATGATTTGTATTGGCAAGGGAGCGGAAGTGCTATTTTGAGACCAGAAAGTGCTACACAAATTGAATTGGGACAAGAATTTAAACGGGCTAAATTTCATTTATCGGCAACAGCCTATTATTCAAAAATTAAGGACTTTTTACAATGGACGCCAGTTGGAAGCGTTTGGACGCCTGTGAATGTTGGGAATGTCAGTAATTACGGACTTGAATTCTATGGGAAATGGAAGGAAAAAATGGGAGAACATCATTTTGATCTAAATTCTTCTTATGCGTATACCCTTTCCCGAGACGATGATTTGGGGCGTCAATTGATCTATGTCCCTTTTCATAAATTTAATGCCAATTTGAATTATTCCTTTCGTAAAATCACGGCTAATTACCAATTTTTATTTAATGGAGCGGTATTCACGCCTTCTCAAAAATTCAATGTTGTCAAAGAATATTGGGTTTCTAATCTCGGAATCTATTATGCTTTAGGTAGTGGCGAAATTTATAAAATAGGCTTCCAAGTTTTGAATATCTGGAATAAAAATTACCAAATAGTTTCCCTTCGACCCATGCCAGGTCGAAATTATATGATGAATCTAACCTTTAAATTTTAATACTATGCCTTTCAAAGAATTAGTTTTTGCATTATGTGCATTCTCCGTTTTATTTGTTTCCTGTACTAATGAAGTACCAAAAAATGAAGTAGCACTTGGCGCATACGACAAAGGTGCTCTAGTTCTTAGTCAAGGAGGTTTTGGTCGAGGTGATGCTTCTGTTTCCTACATTTCAACTGATTTTTCTAATTTTCAAAATGACATTTTTAGTTTGGTCAATCCGAGTATTACTTTAGGCGATACGGGACAGGATATTGGTTTAAATGGTGATTTTGCTTATATCGTTTTAAACGTATCCAATAAAATTGAGGTGGTAAATCGGTATACAATGCTACATGTAGCGACAATTAACGGTTTAAATAATCCGCGTTATATTGCCTTTTCGAATGGTAAAGGATTTGTAACCAATTGGGGAGATGGCTCGAATCCCGCTGATGATTTTGTGGCGGTAATTAACTTAAATTCCAATACTATTTCAACGACTATTCCTGTAGCAGAAGGACCAGAGCGCATTATTGAAAATGCAAGTAAATTATATGCAGCGCATTATGGCGGTTATGGCTTTGGGAATACTATATCGGTAATCGATGCTGTTTCAAATACATTGCAGCGCTCAATAGTTGTTGGAGATTTGCCTAATGATATGCAAATTAATGACGGTTTTTTATGGGTTAGTTGTAGTGGAAATCCTAATTATGCATCAGTAGAAACAGCAGGTAAACTGGTGAAAGTTAATTTGACAACAAATCAAGTAGCAGCTAGTTTTGCATATTCGGATGCTACAAAGCATATTTCTAATTTGGTTATCGAAGGATCGAATGCCTATTATACCTTGAATGCCGATATATACAAAATGCCTTTAACAGCAAATGCCTTGCCGGAAAGTGCTGCTTTTAGTGCTGCTACACAAGGGGTTTTTGGGATCTATAGTTTTGCAATTAATGCGAATCATATTTATGTGGGAGATGCAGGCAATTATACAGATCTCGGCAAGGTTTATGTCTATTCCTTAGGTTCAAATTCTGGAGTAGGATTGGGAGTTTTAGAAAAAACTTTCACAGTTGGTGTGATACCCGCAGGTTTTTATTTTAATTAATATTGGAATATAAGTTTTATAAAAAAAAAGGCTTTCTGATTTGAATTTCAGAAAGCCTTTTTTTCTATTTATTGTTGAATAAGATTACTAATGCCTTCCGGAACTTTATCAATGTACATGTCATTCCTGCCTTTTGTGATGGATTTTGAATCAGTAAGATTTTCAAAATTAGCAGGTTGATTTTGTTTCATCATTCGCCCATTTGCAGTAATTATTCCAATCGCATTACTTAAAAGAGGTTCTGAAGTTTCGCCTAAAACGCCTAAATTACCCAAATCCTCTTTAAGGAGATGATCAGGAACCAATCCATTTACATAATCTCCAAAACCCACTTTATTCACAATTTTTAAAACTAGAGGTTGCATCGCATATTTATGATGCGGGTTTAAGTTTAATTTAGTAAAAGTAGGTGAATCGTAAAGCGTTATAGAGCCTACATTTTTTCCAATGGTATAATCACCAATTTGAACCACGTTGATGTAGGGTTTTAAACCGTTAATCACTAATTCACTAGCAGAAGCTGTACTTCGAGTAGTTAAAATGTATATTTTTGAAAGATTTAAGCTGTTAATAGCAGAATTGTTTTCTAATGTATTGGTGAATAGATTTAATATTCCGCTAGTATTATTGGCTTTAAAATAAGCTTCTACTTTTGTGTTCCATTGTTGTTGTGCAAAAACCTGATCAGTAAATTGCCCTGTAATCATGCTTGCTAAACGAGTAGCTGTTGCTACTGAACCACCAGAATTGTATCTTAAATCAAGAACAAAATCGGTCACGCCCTCAGCTTTAAGTTGTCCAAAAGCAGCATTCAATTGGGTTTCAAAATTGGGATAAAATCCAGTGTATATTAAATAACCAATTCTGTGCGATCCAATGGTGATAACTTTATTTAGTAATACGGGATTTTCAGATAATACACTTTTTGTCAAATCGACAGAACGACCGTTTGGACTAAAGTTCCCTCCGTTATAATCAGCAAGATTAAAAGTAAAGCTATCTAAATTCAAGAGTGTTCTGTAATTTGATCCTGTAAGCGTTTCCCCATTTATTGCATAAAAGATGTCACCACGAAATATATTTTTAGTAGCGGCATCTGAATTTGGGATAATATAACGAACAACACCAATTACAGTAGTTCGGGAAGCATCTTTATAGTAGAGGCTAAAATCAACTCCATTGTTTTTAGTTGTTCCTGATAGAATTCCTTCCAATTGAGTGTAATCCGAAAAAATCACACTAAACCGATCGATAGCCTCGCCGCTAGCAGGAAAAAGACTAACGGGTTTGTTTAGCAAATTTTGAAATAAGTTCTCCGGATCGGTATAACCCAAAAGAAAATTGTTAAAATCTTTTTGGTCCGTAAATCTCTTGTCTCCTAAATTAGCTACATCGGTCTGCCATAAATAGTATAAATTGAGACCTTTCCATATGAAATCCTGAACTTCTATATTAGCTGCGGGAGCATTATCGTTATTGTCTTCACAACTTTGTAATGTAAAACAAAGGAGAAATAAAAAGAATAAAAGTTTAACTGAATTTTTCATATATAGTTTTAATAAAATATACGTAAATTTAATTCATTTAGTTTTATTTAAAGATTCTTTGTAACAAAAATATAAGGGAATCGTCTTGTAGTTGAGTAAGTAATTTGTTTGGAAAATAAAAAGTGTACATTAGCCAAGTTATTGTTTATTTGAAAAGTATTGAACCTCTATTGCCTTTTTTTTGCGACTCCAATAGTTATTCTAAATTTAAATTTTACCCTATGAAAGAAAAAATAATATTAAAAATGATAATTATGACATTCTTAATGTTGTTCTCCAATGTTTTTTTTGGACAAACAGCCTTTGTTAAATTTGATGGTCAGGATGAGGTCAGTTCTGTTGTAATCAATAAAAAAATGTTTGATTTGATGAGTAAAGTCAAAATGGACACCTCCAATAAAGAAGCACAGCAATATTTGAATCTGATCAAAAAACTGGATAATCTTAAGGTTTTTACCACTAAAAATAACCGAATAGAAAAAGAAATGAAGGCTGCGGCTGATCAATATTCTAAAACCGCTGGTTTAGAAGAGCTAATGCGCATCAACGAAAACGGAAAAAACATTCAAATAATGGTAAAATCGGGTTCTAATGAATCGGAAATTAAAGAATTATTGATGTTTATAGCTGGATCCAAAAATGAAGATACGGTTTTAATGTCTATTGTTGGTACGTTTAATTTGGATGAGATATCTGTGCTAACCGATAGAATGAGAATTCCGGGAGGCGATGCTTTAAAGAAAGCCAGTAAGAACTGATAAATATTTATATTGTACAAAAGGCGCTTATTATTAAGCGCCTTTTGTGTTTATTTTTTGAAGTATTTAAAAGGAACTAAAAGCATTCCAAAACACTCACCATCTCCTTTTCCGGTATGTTTATGGTGCATTTTATGAGCTCTTCTAACCGCTCTGGAATAGACGTTGTTTGCGTTTCTGAATAATTTAAACCTTTGATGAATGAAGATGTCATGAACAAGAAAATAAGCAAGACCGTAGGCGAAAATTCCCAGACCTATAGCCAAGCCAATTTCGAGTATATTATTTTGCCACAGCAGAAAAAATCCAATACTTATTACAGCATAAATAATGAAGAAAGCATCGTTACGTTCAAACCAGGAATCGTGATCTTTCTTATGATGATCAGCGTGTAAATTCCAAAGAAAACCATGCATAATGTATTTGTGGCTAAACCAAGCCATGAATTCCATAAAGAAAAAGGTTGTTAGAAAAACTAAAATATATAAGGCCATGATTTAAAATTTAAATAATATTTAATTTATAAGAGAAATAACATTTGGCGAAGAGTCCGTATTTTTGGTAGTCAGAAACTCTAATTCTAGTATTTTTTATTTCAGAAGAGGGTGTGTTTTTTAATTTCGAAAGCAATTTTTTATAATAAATGTAGGCAGTATAAACGCCAAATTTAGCTTCTAGTGGTAAACCAACAATACCAGCATATCCAGCTTCGAAATCGGCTTCTATTTCTGCTATAATTTTAAGTTTGGATACTTCGTCGAGTTTATTCAAATCGGTTCCTGGGAAATAGGTTCGACTTAGATCTTCAAAATCGGCTTTCAAATCTCGAAGGAAATTCACCTTTTGAAAAGCAGATCCTAATCTCATTGCCGAATGTTTTAATTCTTCATATTTCGCATCATCGCCTTTTACAAATACTTTCAAACACATCAGTCCAACTACATCTGCAGAACCAAAAATATATTCTTTGTATTCCTCGTCGGTTTTGTATACTGTTTTCGTCAAATCGAGTTTCATACTTTTCATAAAAGCATTGATTAATTCAATTGGAATATTGTATTTTAAAACAGTATGTTGAAAGGAATTTAAAATAGGATTAAGGCTAATTTTATGTTTGAGTGAAAGCGCTAAATTGTTTTCAAAGAGGTCAAACAATTCGTCTTTATTATAATCGTGAAAACTATCTACTATCTCGTCAGCAAAGCGAACGAAGCCATAAATGTTATAAATATCTTGTCGTATTGAGGGTGCTAACATTCTTACAGCAGCAGAAAATGAGGTGCTATAGGATTTAGTAACATTCCTACTGCATTCAAAAGAAACTTCGTCAAAAATAGATTTCATAAGGCTTATATGTTTTTTTCTATTAATGCAGCTACTAATTTTCCAGAGATTAGAGCTGGAGGAACTCCTGGACCTGGAACAGTAAGCTGACCTGTAAAATATAAATTCTCCACTTTTTTACTCTTCAATTTAGGCCTTAAAAAGGCTGTTTGTAATAAGGTGTTTGCCATCCCGTATGCGTTACCTTTGTAGGAATTGTACTCAGAAACAAAATCATTCTTACAAAAAGATTTTTTAAAGATAATATTTTTTCTAACTGATTGTTGCGTTAATGCTTCAAATCGATCTATTATTTTATTAAAATATTGTTCTCTTAGTTCTTCAGTGTCGTTGATTCCAGGAGCTAAAGGAATTAGAAAAAAGGCAGATTCCATTCCTTCGGGAGCTGCACTAGGATCAGTTAATGATGGGAAATTAGCATAAAATAAAGGATTTGTAGGCCATTTGGGTTCATCATAAATATCTTTGGCATGCTGATTAAAATCCACATCAAAAAACAAAGCATGATGGCTAATATTTTCTATTTTTTTGTCAAATCCAATGTAAAACAATAATGAGGAAGGGGCGAAAACACGACTTTCCCAGTATTTTTCTGAATAGGTCCTGTGTTTTTCCTCTAATAAGGTTTCAGTATGATGGTAATCAGCGCCACTCAGAATAATGTCAGCGGCTATATTTTTGCCATCTATAATTAGGGCTTTTGCTTGGTCATTTTCTACTAATATTTTTTCTACAGTAGCATTTGTTTCAAATTTAACACCTAATTCTATTGCTAATTTTTCCATTGCTACAACCAGATCAAACATTCCTGTTTTTGGATGCCAGGTTCCCATTCCAAAATCTGCATAATTCATAAAACTGTAAAAAGAAGGGGTGTCAGATGGTTTTGCTCCTAAAAACAAAACAGGAAATTCTAATATTTGAATCAGTCGTTCATTTTTAAATTTGCGTCTCACATCTCTACTGATGTTACTTACAAATTGGCCTAATTTCAAGGCCGTTTTCACAGTGATTAATTCTAGAGGCGATACTCCAGGGCGATATACTAAGTCTTTAATTGCAATATCATAATTATCTTTGGCTTCGGCCATAAATGTTTTTAATATTTCGCCGCTTCCTTTTTCAATATTTTCAAATGTAGTTATGATTTCGGCTAAATTGTCGGCAATCGATATATAATCGTTGACGCCATAATAGACTCTATATGCAGGTCCAAGTTTTACTAATTCATAATAATCGGTTGTTTTTTTATTGAAATCAGCAAAAAACCGTTCAAATACATCAGGCATCCAATACCAGCTTGGTCCCATGTCAAAAGTAAAACCATTTTCTTTAAGTTGTCGAGCTCTCCCTCCTACGGAATCATTTTTTTCATAAACCGTAACTGCATGCCCATTTTGAGCCAAATAACAGGCTGCAGATAAGGATGAAAAACCAGAACCAATTATTTTTATATTTTTATTCATTGAGTTTATTCGAAAAAGTTTAGATAGATAAAAGTAATTCTAATTTTGACCCTATCTTATAAATTGCTTACCAATTCTGAAATAGAATGGTGAATTTTTATTTTTGGAGTAATAGTAGCTTCGTCAATATAGTCTACCATTCGGCCCAAAAGCCAAATTTCAGAATTATCATCTAAAACTTCCATTTTAATTTTTTTGATATAATCGTTTATCTCCTCTTTGTTAGGTTCTACAGTAAGGTAGGAAACGTAAACAATATTTTCAAAGTATTTTTTTAGGTGCCTTAAGCTATCTACCGGAACACTTTCTCCTAAAAAGATAGTTTTGTAGCCACTAAATATGATTTCGTAATTGAGATACATTAAACCTAGTTCATGGATTTCATTAAGAGGTAAATACAAAACAAATACTTTGTCAGTGTATTTAGGTAATAATATCTGAAGTTTTTCGGTGTTAATCAACACTTTTTGTTTTATCAGATAAGTAATAAAATGCTCGTGTGCAGGAGTAATGGTATCCGTTTGCCATAAGAGACCGATTTCATTCATTAAAGGAATAAATACATCATTAAATACTTCACGAAATGATTTTTCGGCGAGCAAACGATTGTAAGTATTAAAAAATAATGCTTGATCAAAATTCATCATTGCAATTTTAAAAGCATTTATTGCATGGTGCTTTGCGCTTTTGTCTGAGATGATTTCTCTTACCATAGTAGGAATGTTCTCTGGCGGAATTTTAGATATCTTGGATATTTTATATCCGTGATTATGCAAAAGCGTAATATTCAAAAGTCTTTGCAGGCTTGCTAAATCATAAAATCGAATATTAGTCTCCGTTCTCATTGGTTCGAGGATATTATATCTTTTTTCCCAAATACGAATGGTGTGGGCTTTAATGCCGGATAAATTCTCTAAATCCTTTATGCTAAAAATATTTTTTACACTGTTCATCGTTTGTACATATATGTTAAACAAAAATAGTAATTAAATTTAGTTAAATACTATTTTAACAGAAGTATTTGAAAATAAAGTTTTTATTCCAATTTTAGGAAAATTAATTTCTGTAAACCAGTTTAGACTTAAATCATTTTAAGATGAAGTTTGGGTGCTAAATAATTTTTATTTTTTTAAATAGTACACTATTTATTTCTACGTAAAGCGAAAACAGAATGTTTTAGATTTGGCTTTATTTGTTGATTAATAAGTTATTGGATTCTAAATTATTCGAATGGTTTGGATACATAATTCAAAATATTCACTCTCTTTATTTCCTATTAAAAAAGCGATTTGTTCTAATTGACTGCCATCAAAATTAGGTAAATCTAATTTTTTTCCTCGAAAAGCAGGATGCATTTGGTCGAAAGGAATTTGGATTGTTTCCCAATTTGTGCTAGTTTGAAATTCATAACAATAGGAATGATTATCGCTAGCCTGGCGTTTTATTCTAAATTGGTATTTTTTTCCATCGCCTTTAAGAAGAAGCGAAAAATAGTGTTCTTGCTTTAATACTATAGTTTTAAATTGACATTGAACCGAACAGAAACCTCCATTATTTTCTAATGAAACTGTTCCTTGAAAACAAGCGTTTGAATTTGAATTAAGAAAAAATCTGCTTTCAGAAACACCACCCATAACCCCATCATTAATTACTTTCCAATCGCTGGAATCATTTTTAGAAGCACCGTCAAAAAGCAGTATTGAATTCATAGTAGTTGATTTAGATCAATTTAGGATAAGGTAGTAAATAATTGATTTTACAATTGATTAGCAGTTGAAAAAGAAAAGTTTAAAGCAAAAAATCGGAATAAAATAACAAAGGTTTTAGTTGACATTTCTAACTCGGTTGAGTAAATGTCGGCTAAAACCTTTGTTAAGTACTGTAAACAGGTTGTATTCGTGACCACGGCGGGATTTGAACCCGCACGCCCTTGCGAGCACCAGCCCCTCAAGCTGGCAAGTCTACCGTTTCTCCACGTGGCCTAAAA
>CANEZU010000042.1 GCA_947444255.1 Flavobacteriaceae bacterium
CAATGTGGACAGATTCTTGGACTAATTTTGATCCACAGAATGCGGTTTATCCAGCAACGAATGTTGATGTAACTACAAGTATCACAACAGATACACACTGGACATCAGGAAACACTTATTTATTGAAGGGACAAATTTATGTAAAAAACAATGCGACCTTAACTATTGATGCGGGTGTTATAATTAAAGGAGATCATACTGCCGTAGGTGCAGGATTGTTTGTAACTAAAGGAGCAAAAGTTAATGCTACAGGAACAGCTGCAAATCCAATTGTATTTACATCAGATAATGCAGCAGGATCTAGAAATAAAGGAGATTGGGGAGGCGTAATACTTCTTGGAAAAGGTTCTTTCAATATCAACAATGGAATTAATAACATCGAAGGAATTGCTACAAGTGCTGATACTGAATATGGTGGAGGAGCTAATCCAGATGACAATGACAATTCTGGTATTTTGAAATATGTTCGTATCGAATTTGCAGGATATGTTTATGCTGCGAATCAAGAAATCAACGGATTGACTTTTGGAGCAGTAGGAAGAGGAACCACTATTGATTATGTTCAGGTTTCTTTTGCCAATGATGATTCTTTTGAATGGTTTGGTGGAGCAGTAAATTGCAAGCATATTATCGCTTACCGCGGATTAGATGATGATTTTGATACGGATAACGGATACAGCGGAACAGTTCAATTTGGATTGGGAGTAAGAGATCCACAGATTTCTGATAATCCAACGGTTTCAACTTCAGAAGGATTTGAATCGGATAATAATGCTACCAGTACATCAGTTAGTCCATACACAAGTGCTATTTTTACAAATATGACATTGGTTGGGCCATCTTACCGATTGACACTTACTGATGGTGGAACTATAGCTTCTGGATACAAAAGAGCGGCACGTTTGAGAAGAAACACCCAACTTAAAATATACAATTCAATTTTCCTTGATTTCCAAGAAGGCTTGCATATTGATGGTGTAACTACAGAAACGAATGCTCTAAACAACACTTTGAAGTTTAAGAACAACATTATGGCTGGAATCAAATCAAAAGAATTACAAGTTTCTTCAAACGGATCAGCTTCAGGAGTAACACCAGTAGTTGCTAATACAGCTACGATTACAGCAGGAGTTAATCCTAATTTTAATATGACTACTTGGTATGCAGCAAACAACAATACAACTGTTGCCACTAATGCAGATATATTAGCAAAACCATATGATTTAACAAGTGCTTTAATCTACACAGGATTAGATTACAGACCAGCAGCTAATTCAATTGCTTTATCAGGTGCTGATTTTACAGATTCTAATTTAGCTTCAGAAAGTTTTATAGCAAAACAATCGGATGCTTCTTTAATTGTTTATCCTAATCCATTTAGCAGTACTTTCAAATTGAAATTTGAGTCTACTAGTTCAGAAGATGTTAGCTTAGCTTCATTTGATATGACAGGAAGACAAATAGAATCTCGTAAAGTTTCTTATTCTGAAATAAACAATCAGGATTTAGGTTCTAACTACCACAGTGGCGTTTATATCGTTGTTTTAAAACAAGGAGATTTCACTAAAACGTACCGAGTAATAAAAAACTAATCGGAATTCTTTTATACAATTTAAAGCCTCGCAATTGCGAGGCTTTTTTTATTTACTTATCCTAAATTTTACAGTATTTTTGTTCGGTATTTAATGCTAAAATAGTTTGATGAAAGTCGGATTCTCAAAGCGATTATTTTCTAAATTTATAAGACTCATTTAATTCCTTCATTTTGAAAATCATAGAACTCAGTACAATTCCCGAAATGCTTGCGCAAATAGACATGATGCGTCATTTATATCCCACTTTTACCCTTGAAAAATATGAATCCTATCTCGAGGAAATGATTCCACACAATTACAAGCAAGTTGCTGTTTTTGAAGGGGAGATTTGTGTTGGAATATCCGGATTTTGGACAGGTACCAAACTCTGGTCTGGAAAGTATATAGAGATTGATAATTTTATTGTTCATCCAGAGCATCGCTCCAAAGGATATGCGAAAGCCATGACCGATTATATTGATATCAAAGCCAAAGAAATCAATTGTACGATGATAGTTCTTGATGCTTTTAACGGAAATTATATCGCACATCGTTTTTATTATAATCAGGGTTTTGAGCCCAGAGGGTTTCACTTTTTGAAGATTCTAAATGAAGCAGGGCTCAGTTAGAATTCTGACTTTATAAAAAATATGCCATATTGAAGCGACAAAGCCCTAAAAAACCAAAGAATTGGTTATTTTTGTTTTATTGCAATCGAAAATTTCAAGCTATACATTTTGAGTTTATATAAAAGTCTTTTCAAACAAACCGCCATTTACGGACTCGCAACAGTTTTGCCGAGAATGTTCAGCTTTTTGCTGGTTCCTTTGTATACCGGTTTGTTGCCAAAAGAAGAATATGGCCAGGTTTCTATCATTTTCGCGTATATGATTTTCTTCAATGTGATCATGGCTTACGGAATGGAAACTACTTTTTTTAGATTTTATAATAAAGAATCCGATAAGAAAACAGTAGTTGAAACTACGACGGTTTCTCTATTTTGGTCTTCGATTTTATTTCTTTTTGTAGCCTTAGTTTTTCGTAATTTTTTGGCTGCAAAATCTGGAATCGATGTTCAGTATATCATGTATACCATTTGGATTCTGGTTTTAGATGCCTTGGTGATTGTGCCATTTTCAAAATTGCGAGCTTACCAAAAACCGATTATCTATGCAATAATAAAGATTGGTAATGTGGTTGTTAATCTTAGTTTGAGCGTTTTCTTATTGTTGTATTTGCCTCAAATTGCCCAATCCAATCCCGATAGTTTTCTAGGATCTCTTTATCTTGAAAATTTTCAGATCGGTTATATTTTTGTAGCTAATATCATTGCTAGTTTGCTTACTTTCGTAGTACTTTCCCCTAATTATTTTCATCTTAACTGGCAATTTGATTTTCAACTTTGGAAGAGAATGATGCACTATGGCTTGCCTATTTTAGTAGCCGGAATTGCTTTTGCCATAAACGAGCAATTTGACAAAATTCTATTAGGTAAATTATTACCAGCTAATATCGCAGAAGCGGAAGTAGGAGTGTATTCGGCTTGTTATAAACTGGGATTGTTCATGGTTTTGTACCGAACAGCCTATACTTTAGGGATTGAACCTTTCTTTTTTAGTCATGCCAAAGACGAGAAAGCGCCTCAAACCTATGCCATGGTGACCAAATATTTTGTCATTTTTGGATCTTTTATTTTGTTGGCGGTAATCGTTTTTGCAGATGTTCTTAAGTATTTTATGATTCGAGATACTTCCTATTGGGAAGCGATGAAGGTTGTTCCACTAATTATCCTGGCTAATTTTTTCCTTGGAATTTATACTAATCTTTCTGTTTGGTACAAGTTAATCGACAAAACATATATTGGCGCTTATATTTCAATTGCGGGTGCGATTATCACTCTGGCACTTAATTACTGGCTAATTCCTACGATGAGTTATTACGGATCTGCTATAGCGACCCTCGCTGCTTACGGGAGTATGATGGGAATTTCTTATTATTTGGGAAACAAGCACTATCCAATACCTTACGATATTAAAACTATCGGAGGTTATCTGTTGCTTTCCATTGTGTTTTCGGCAGTTTCTTTTTATGGATTCCGCGAGAATTATTTTGTAGGAATCCCTTTATTAATTGCCTTTATGTATTTTATTTATTATAACGAAAAAGAACTTATTAACCGAATTTTAAAACGTCCCAATAGCACGAATTAGTATTTTAAGGAGCTAATCCTGCTATCCGCTGTATCCACGCAAAAAGCGTGGGATGCCGCTTCTATCAGGGCTAAAAAACCAAGAACAATATGACAATAAATATCATCAATAAATCACAGCATGAATTGCCTTCTTACGAAACTATAGCTTCGGCGGGAATGGATTTGCGTGCTAATTTATCTCAGGCAGTAACCTTAGGACCACTAGAACGCGCCATTGTAAAAACAGGACTTTTTATGGAATTGCCTATTGGTTACGAAGCACAAGTACGACCAAGAAGTGGTCTCGCTGCTAAAAAGGGAATAACAGTTCTAAATTCACCAGGAACTATAGATGCTGATTATCGCGGAGAAATTGGTGTAATTCTTATTAATTTATCAAATGCTGTTTTTGTTGTTGAAAATGGAGAACGAATTGCCCAATTAGTCATTTCCAAACACGAACGTGCCGAGTGGATTACCGTTCAGGAATTGTCTGAAACTGCCAGAGGCGAAGGCGGTTTTGGGAGCACAGGAGTAAAATAGCAATTCAATATTCCAAGCGGAATAATCGAATTTCACAATAATTTAAAAAAACAGATAATGAAAATAATAGTTCCAATGGCCGGTCGTGGCTCTCGTTTAAGACCTCATACTTTAACCGTTCCTAAGCCGTTAATTCCAATTGCCGGAAAACCAATTGTTCATCGATTGGTCGAAGATATCGCAGGGGTTATTAATCAGGAAATTGAAGAAATTGCCTTTATCATTCACAAGGATTTTGGAAGTCAAGTAGAAAAAGAATTGATAGCTATTGCTGAAAAACTTGGTTCTAAAGGAACGATTTACTACCAAAATGAAGCTTTGGGAACGGCTCATGCTATTATGTGTGCCAAAGAAAGTATGACGGGACCTATTGTTGTAGCCTATGCTGATACTTTGTTCCGGGCTGATTTTACCTTAGACACATCAGCAGATAGCGTGATTTGGGTTAAACAAGTGGAAGACCCGAGTGCTTTTGGTGTAGTAAAATTAAATGCGAACAATCAGATCATTGATTTTGTAGAAAAGCCTAAAGATTTTGTATCTAATTTAGCCATTATTGGTATCTATTATTTCAAATCAGGAGAAGCTTTACGAAGTGAATTACAATATTTGTTAGATAATAACGTAGTTAAAGGAGGAGAATACCAACTGACTGATGCTTTGGAAAATATGAAGCAAAAAGGCATGAAATTTGTACCGGGTAAAGTCGACGAATGGATGGATTGTGGAAATAAAAATGTTACAGTAGAAACGAATTCCAGATTATTGGGGTTTTTGTATCAGGATGGAATAGAATTGATTTCGGAATCGGTAGTTTTAGAAAATGCAACCATCATTTCACCTTGTTTTATTGGGAATAATGTATTGTTAAAAAACGCTATTATAGGACCAAATGTTTCTATAGGAAATGGATGTGTGGTTGATAACACAACGATTAAAAACAGTTTAGTTCAAGATCACACTAAAATTAAAAATGCCAATTTGGACAATGCAATGATTGGAAGCCATGCTATTTTTGACGGAAACTTCACCAGTATCAGTATAGGAGATTATTCCGTTTTAGAGTAAAAATGAGGTATCAATAAATGAAAAAAATTGCTTTAGTATTTATTTTCATAGGAATTTTTGGAATAGAAATTCCCCTTTTGGCTCAAACAGAACCAGAGGATATTGCTATGGGGAATGATGCTTTTCAGGATTCTTTTTATGAATCGTTGACACAAAAAGGAATTGAGAATTACGACAAAGCCATAGTAGCTTTAGAAAAATGTCTGGTTTTAGAACCTAATAATGCGATTGTTCATTTTGAACTGGGCAAAAATTATTTGGAACAGAAAGACTATAAAAGGGCTTACGATTCTTTTGAAAAAGCAACAAAAATTGACCCTACTAACAAATGGTTTTGGGTTGGAATGTATGATGTTTGTTATGAAACAAAAAACTTTGTGCAGGCCATAGTCATTGTCAATAAGCTAGTTGAATTTAAAAAAGAATATCGAGAAGAATTGGTTTCTTTGTATATGAATACACAGAATTTTGACGAAGCACTTCTGCTTATCAACGAATTGAATTCGGAAGTTGGTAAAACAGATATGCGAGAGCATTACAAGGCAGAAATCTTAAGGGATTCTAAGTATCAAGGTTCCGAAAGGAGTAATTTACTAGATCAAATCAAGAAGAATCCTAAGGATGAATCGAGTTATATCGCTCTAATTTATTTGTATTCGGAGAGTAATCAGGAGGAAAAAGCAGTTGAAATCGCAAAAAAGCTGGAGCATGAAATTCCATCATCTGATTTTGCACAAGTCAGCTTATTCAAGTTTCATTTGAATAATAATGATGGAACAAATGCTGTGAAAGCGATGGATTTGGTTCTGGCAAGTTCTAAAATAGATTCTAAAATTAAGCATCGAATGTTGAATGAGTTTCTGCTATTTATTCAGAATAAACCCGAATTTGATGTTGATTTAGAAAAAGCGATTTCATATTTTGATACTGATAAAGCGGTAGACGTGGCCAAAGAAATAGGGAAATTTTATCATCATAAAAACAATTGGGAGAAAGCGATTTTTTATTATGAAAAGCATTTAAAAGGACATCAAAATGATGTAGAAACGCAGCTTCTTTTAGTAGAAGTCTTAGTGGAAACAGAAAATTTTGAGCGAGTTGCTGCCAAAACAAATGAATTGATTGCTCTTTTTCCGTTGCAACCGCAGTTTTATTATTATGCGGGATTAGCTAATAATCAAAGAAAATCGTTCAAAGAAGCAAAAGATATTTTAGAAATGGGATTGGATTATTTGGTAGAGGATCTCGCTTTAGAAATCAATTTCAATATTCAGCTAGGAGAAGCCTATAATGGATTGGGTGATACCAAACAAAAAGACCATTATTTTTTAAAGGCGGAAGCATTATTAAAACAAACAAAAAAATGAAAAAATACATCGGATTGGTTTTTCTAACATTCCTGATTTCCTGTAAATCTAAGGCAGTACTAATTGAAGGCAGTGCTAATAAAAAGATTTCGGCAGATCGAATCATTGAAAATCATTATCAAAACAAAAAAGATTTTTCTACGCTTTATATAAAATCGAGTGCTCATTATGAGGATGGAAAGCAATCCCAGAATGTTACTGCGGAAATTAAAATCAAGAAAGATGAAATGATTTTGATAAGTATACGCTTTCTAGGAATTACCATGGCAAAAGCGTTGATTACTCCTACAGCAGTAAAATACTACGAAAAATTAGGCGGGAAATATCTCGAAGGAGATTATAGTGCCTTGAGTCAGCTGTTGGGGACCGATTTAGATTTCAAAAAGGTTCAGAATATGTTGGTAGGAGAAGCCTTAGACGATATGAGCAAATTAAAATACAAGAGCAGTCTGGAAGATCAACTCTATAAGTTAGAGAATGATTCGGATGCAAATACAACAAAAACCTTCTTTTTTGAGGCTGATAATTTTTTAATTAAAAAACAGGAAATTAGTCAGAAATCAGAAGAAAGGATGTTGCAAATTATATATCCGAGTCATTCTGAATACAATCAAATAGTTTTGCCAACAGGTTTAATTATTGATGCCACTCAAAAAAAGGGGAAAACAAATATTAATATCGATTATAACACGGTTACACTTAATGAGGAACTTTCTTTTCCATATAGTGTCCCTGAAGGTTATGAAAGAATTTTTATTAACTAGCTTTGCACAAATTATTTTTACTATGCCTAAATTTATTTTAAGTCTGATTTTCTTGTTAGTGAGCTCCTTTTCTTGGAGTCAAATGAGTCAGCAAGAAAAACTAGAACAACGAAAAGCGCAGATTTTGAAAGAAATCAGGGAGAAAGAACGGTTGTTACAAGAGGTACAATCGAAGGAAAAATCAGTTGACAAATTATTGGGTTTACAGACCGAAAAAATTCAATTGAAAGAGAAATTGATTAATACTACTGAAAAGCAAACGAAGCTTTTGAGTAATGATATGTATATTAATCAAGTTAAAATAAACAGACTCAAAGACGAATTAGAAATACTAAAGGATGATTATGCAAAAATGATTGTAAAATCATATAAAAGCAGGTCAGAACAAAGCCGGGCGATGTTTATTCTTTCTTCGGAGAATTTTTTACAAGCCTACAAACGGGCGCAGTATATGAAGCAATATACGAGTTATAGAAAATTACAGGGAGAAGAAATTAATGATAAATCTAAAGATTTAGTTGTTTATAATACCAAAATTGGTGTTCAGAAAACCGCCAAGCAAAAACTGATTCATGAAAATGAAAAAGAGAAGTCCATTTTACAAAAAGAAAAACTAGTACAGCAACAAATTGCTAAATCTATCAAAAAGAGTAAAAACCAAATTGCTTCTGAAATAAAGAAAAAACAAAGAGAAACGCAATCAATAGACAACCAAATTGAGAAATTGATACGAGCTGCTATTGTCGCTGCAAATAAAAAAGCGGCTGCTGAAGCTGCTAAAGCAAATCCAAAAACGACCACCGCAGCAGCTACTAGAGAAACAGAAAAGTCTTCGAAAATTGTACTGACTCAGGAAAGTCAATTAATCGCAAATAATTTCAGAGCTAATAAAGGAAAATTACCTTGGCCTGTAGAAAAGGGTTTCGTATCATTGGGTTATGGTGATCAGGCCCATCCTGTATATAAAACACTTGTTATTCACAATAGTGGTGTAGAAATTACAACTGATTCTGGCGCCAGTGCGAGAGCTGTTTTTGGTGGAGAAGTAGTAAGTGTTATTGTACTTTCTCCGGTTAATAAAGCAGTCATGATTCAACATGGTGATTTTTTTACCGTCTATCAAAATTTAAGCAGTGTAAGTGTTAGTAAAGGAGATAAAGTGAGTACGAAACAGACCATTGGAAGAATTAGAACTAATGGCGATTCTGGAAAAACAGTATTGAAGTTTACAATTTCACAAAATGCAGTTTATAATAACCCTGCAAGTTGGTTGTTTAATATGTAAAAAAACGATTTTATAAAAAAGGCCGGTCTAAAACAGATCGGCCTTTTTTTATGCGAATAAAGCTTTTAATTCAGTAGCTTCATGAGGGTTCATTTTTCCTGCAAGAACTAAACTCAGTTGTTTTCTTCTGAGAGCAGCATCAAAACGGGCTATTTCCAATTCGGTTTCAGGAAGAATGGGCGCTACTTCGACAGGTCGGCCCGAATCATCGACAGCAACAAAAGTATAAATGGCCTCATTTGCTTTACTCCTAATTCCGGATTCGCGATCTTCAATCCAAACATCGATAAAGATTTCCATTGAGCTTCTAAAACTTCGTGAAACTTTGGCTTCTACCGTTACCACACTGCCAAGAGGTATAGCACGATTAAAAGCTACGTGATTTACAGATGCGGTTACGGTAATTCTTCTGGAATGTCTTCGGGCAGCAATACTAGCCGCTCGATCCATACGAGCCAATAATTCGCCGCCAAAAAGGTTGTTTAATGGATTAGTCTCACTCGGTAAAACTAAGTCCGTTAAAATCGTTAAGGATTCAGAAGGGTGCTTTGGACTCATACTTTTTTGGGTAAAGATAATTGGGTTTAAAAAAAAAATCCCGAATAGTTCGGGATTTTTTTTATTATAATTCTTTAATCAGTAACCAAGCATCTGGATTAGATGTTTTATTGATGTCCAATTTCACCTTTTGAGCCTCTTCATAAGTCGAATAGCTACCGTAAATAACGGGAAAAAGACCGTGTTTATTAGGTTCAATTCGTCGGGCATTAAAACCCTCTTTGATTAATTGTTCGTATATTTTTTGAGCATTCGTTTCTTTTCTAAAAGCACCGGCCACAATATGATAGGATAATTTTTCTTCTTTTACGGTTAGCGTAACAGCAGGAATTGGATTTTCGATAAAGAAAGTAGCTTCCTGAATCTTGTTTTGTACTTGTTTTTGGACAGCAGTTTCTACGATTAAAGTATCTTCTGCAATTTTATTCTGATACAATTTATAACCCACACTTCCACTTACCGATAATGCTAAAACAAAAATCGCAGCATATTTAAGATAAGGACGAGTTCTTCTTTCTTCAGGAATAAATTCTATTGCTTGTTTTTCTTCTGTAATAATTTCAATTTGTTTTTCTCGTCTGATAATAGGAGAAACAAAAGAATTTAAACCAAAAGATTCCATTAAATAATTGGTGTTTTCTGAAGGTGCAAAAACCACATTTCTTTCTGCATTGACAGAAAATTCGCCTATGTTTTTCAACAAAAAACGCTCGTTTAGCTGTAAGAACTGTTTCCAATTTACTACTTCACTTTCAATAGCGATGTTGGCAGTTTGGTAGGTTGTTTTTTCAGATAATGCAATATGATTTGCCAATAAACCATCATTGTTTTTAATATGTGGATTAAAGGAAATAAGTTTCTTTGGTGGGTAAAAAGAATTGGTATTCGCATTCAAATGTGCCGATTGGATTTCGGTCAGAAAAGCCCCAAAACCGGGGACTACTACACATTGATGACGGTATAAAAGCTGTGATATGTAATGTTCGATCTTCATAGAAACAAAGTTATACAATGTGGTAAAAAATCAAAATTTTATTTACAAATGTTATTAACAATTCACATATTATTTTATATATTTAAGGTTCAAACACTTATCATGATCGAGGAAGATTTATTGGCTGTTTTGGCTTTGTCAAAAGTGGAAGGCATTGGAGCGATAAGCGCAAAAAAACTAATCAATCATTTTGGAAGTGCCAAGGCGGTATTAAAAATGAAATCAACTGAATTAGCTTCAATTGACGGAATTGGTTCGGTTATGCTTCGAAATCTAAAAGACAAAACTATATTTGAAAAAGCAGAACAAGAATTAAAGTTCATTCAAAACAAAGGCGTTAAAGTCTCCTTTTTTCAAGATGCCGATTATCCAGATCGATTGAAACATTGTATTGATGGGCCTCTAGTATTATTTTCATCGGGAAATATAGATCTTAAAAACCGAAAAATCATCAGTATAGTAGGCACGCGTCAAATCACTTCTTATGGTCATGACTTTTGTAAAAATCTTATTTCAGAATTGGCGCCACTTAATCCTATAATTGTCAGTGGCTATGCTTACGGCGTTGATATTGTAGCGCATCTGGCAGCCATAGACAACAACTTACAAACGATAGGAGTACTTGCCCATGGGTTAAACCAAATTTACCCTAAATCTCATTCTAAATATTCTGCACGAATGGAAGAAAACGGAGGCTTTATTACCGAGTTTTGGAGTTCTTCAAATCCCGATAAAGAAAATTTTGTGAGGAGAAATAGAATCGTTGCTGGAATATCGGAAGCAACAATAGTTATAGAATCTGCAGACAAAGGCGGTTCTTTGATTACGGCTAATATGGCCAATGATTACAACCGAGATGTTTTTGCTGTTCCCGGAAGAATGACTGATAAATACAGTCAGGGTTGTAATAATTTGATAAAAACACAAAAAGCAAATTTGCTTTCCAGTGCTGCTGATTTAATTTATATTCTGAATTGGGATATCGCCAAAGAAAGCAAATCTGTTCAAAAACAATTGTTTGTAACCCTTGATTTTGAAGAACAAAAAGTGTATGATTACCTTATAAAAAATGGCAAGGAAATACTAGACATCATCGCTTTGCATTGTGATTTTCCCATTTATAGAATTTCCGGTTTACTTTTAAATATGGAATTAAAAGGTTTGATTCGACCACTACCCGGCAAACTTTTTGAAGCCATTTGAAATTAGATTCAGGTTAACAATTAAAAATTTTTAAAAACCAAATCCTAATTTCTCTCTTACTCTTCTTAATACTCCATTGGCTACAATCTTTGCTTTTTCAGAACCCACAAATAGCGCATGGTCTATTTCTGGTAGATGATTCATATAATAGGTGTATTTTTCTCTTTCTGTTTTGAATTTTAGCAAAATAAGTTCAAACAAGGCTTGTTTGGCATGTCCATAACCAAAATCTTTATCCGTATTCTTATATTTTTCGATCATCCACTGAAGCTGATTTTCATCGGCTAGCAAAGTATATATTGCAAAAATTTTGCAGGTTTCCGGATTTTTTGGATCTTCTAAAGGCGTGCTATCGGTTTCAATTGTCATTATTTGTTTGCGCAAAGCTTTATCGTCTAAAAAAATATTAATGATATTGTTAGCTGATTTACTCATTTTTCCACCATTGGTACCCGGAACATATTTAGTTTCCTCCTGAAAATAAGATTCTGGCAAAACGAATGTTTCCCCCATTTGATGATTGAAGCGAGAAGCAACATCACGCGTAATTTCAATATGCTGTAATTGGTCTTTTCCAACGGGAACAAATTGAGCATCATAAAGTAGAATATCGGCAGCCATTAACATTGGATAACTAAATAATCCAGCATTAACGTCGTCTAATCGATCCGCTTTATCTTTAAAGGAATGAGCGAGAGTTAGCCTTTTGAAAGGAAAGAAGCAGCTTAAATACCAAGCTAATTCTGCTGTTTGAGGAACATCAGATTGGCGGTAAAACACGACTTTATCCGTATTTAAACCACAAGCAAGCCAAGCAGCAGCAGTACTGTAAGTATTAGCTCTTAAAGAGGCTCCGTCTTTTATTTGGGTTATCGAATGTAAATCGGCAATAAAAAGAAAAGATTCGTTTTCAGGCCTATTGGACAGTTCAATGGCAGGAATAATAGCTCCTAATAAATTTCCCAGATGTGGAGTTCCTGTGCTTTGAATGCCGGTAAGTATTTTTGCCATTGTGTTTTATTTTCGGTGAAGGTATTTATGTGTTTTTGAATTAGCAAATATTGTAAAATATTTATAGAAAGTTTTTTACAAAGTTAATTCTTTTGTGAAAAATTACATACGTTTCCGTATTTTTGAAATATGAAAACAATTAAAATCATACTTTGGACCGCTTGGCGGATTTGGTTTTACATTATGGTAGCCCTTCCTATTCTGGTGATGTTGCCCTTTCTTTTAATTTCTATTTTAAAAGAAAAGTGGTATCCTTTCTTCTTTTTCTTGGCTAGAATTTGGGCCAAAGCAATACTTTTTGGCACAGGATTTTATTATAAAGTAGAAAAAGCCCAAAAATTAGAATTGGGTAAAAGTTATATGTTAGTCATCAATCATACTTCTATGGCTGACATTATGTTGACTTTGGCAGTTACAAGGAATCCATTTGTTTTTGTTGGGAAAAAAGAATTATCTAAAATACCCTTGTTTGGATTTTTCTACAAACGAACTTGTATTTTAGTAGACCGAAGCAGCGCGAGAAGTAGGATGGAAGTTTTTAACCGTGCTCAAAGAAGACTAAATCAAGGTTTGAGTATTTGTATTTTCCCCGAAGGAGGAGTTCCTTCCGATGAATCTATTTTATTGGATGAATTTAAAGACGGTGCTTTTCGATTGGCTATTGAATATCAAATTCCGATTGTTCCAATTACATTTGCAGATAATAAAGAGCGTTTTTCCTATACTTTTTTCAGTGGAAGTCCTGGTTTGATGCGCGCTAAAATTCATTCTTTTCTTCCAACAGTTGGTAAAACTATCGAAAACAAAAAAGACATTAGGGATTTAAAAGACCAAACGCGAACTATAATTTACAATCAACTGTTAGATTATAAAAAGACCAAAAAAAAACTGCCCAAATTGTTTTGGACAGTCTCTTAATTATTTAAGCGTTTTTCTCTTTAATATATTGCTTGATTTTTTGTTCTAGTTCTTCCGCCATTTCAGGATTGTCTTTTATTAATCCTTTTACAGCATCTCGTCCCTGGCCTAATTTTGTTTCACCATAACTGAACCATGATCCTGCTTTTTTGATGATTTCAAATTCAACTGCTAAATCCAAGATTTCACCTGTTTTAGAAATTCCTTCGCCATACATAATATCAAATTCGGCTATTTTAAACGGCGGTGCTACTTTGTTTTTTACCACTTTTACTTTAGTTCTGTTTCCCAAAACATTATCGCCATCTTTTATTTGTGTAGAACGACGAATGTCCAATCGAACGGAAGCGTAAAATTTCAAAGCATTTCCACCTGTTGTAGTTTCTGGATTTCCAAACATTACTCCAATTTTTTCTCTTAATTGATTGATAAAAAATACGGTACAATGTGTTTTGCTAATAGTTCCTGTTAGTTTTCTTAATGCCTGCGACATTAATCTGGCGTGTAATC
>CANEZU010000043.1 GCA_947444255.1 Flavobacteriaceae bacterium
CAAAAGGAATGGTGCACACCACAGCAGGTTATATGGTTTATACCGCCTATACTTTCCAAAATGTTTTCAATTATGATGAAAATGATGTGTTTTGGTGTACTGCCGATATTGGTTGGATTACCGGACACTCTTACATTTTATACGGCCCATTATTGAATGGAGCTACTACTGTAATTTTTGAAGGAGTTCCTTCTTATCCTAATTTCAGTCGTTTTTGGGAAGTAATCGAAAAACACAAAGTGAGCCAGTTCTATACTGCGCCAACGGCTATTCGTGCTTTGGCCAAAGAAAGTCTGGATTATGTTCAGCCCTTTAAATTAGAAACATTAAAAGTCATAGGATCCGTAGGAGAGCCTATCAATGACGAAGCCTGGCATTGGTATAACGATCATGTGGGAGGAAAACGTTGTCCGGTAGTAGATACCTGGTGGCAAACGGAAACGGGAGCGATTATGATTTCACCAATTCCATTTGTAACGCCAACGAAACCAACCTATGCTTCCTTGCCATTACCCGGAGTTCAGCCGGTATTAATGGATGAATTGCGCAATGAAATTGAAGACAATCAGGTAACGGGTAGTTTGTGTATCAAATTCCCATGGCCTTCTATTGCTAGAACCATTTGGGGCGATCACCAACGCTACAAAGACACTTATTTCAGTGCTTTTCCCGGTAAATATTTTACAGGTGATGGTGCTTTAAGAGACGAAGTTGGTTATTATAGGATTACGGGTCGAGTAGATGATGTTGTTATTGTTTCCGGACATAATCTGGGAACCGCTCCTATTGAAGATGCTATAAATGAGCACCCTGCAGTTGCCGAGAGTGCTATTGTTGGGTTTCCACATGATATCAAAGGAAATGCTTTGTATGGTTATGTTATTTTGAAAGAATCAGGGGAGAGTAGAGACCGAGCTAATTTGGCTAATGAAATCAATCAGTTGATTTCGGGTCAAATCGGACCTATTGCTAAATTGGACAAAATTCAATTTGTTAGTGGTTTACCAAAGACCCGTTCTGGAAAAATCATGAGACGAATTCTTAGAAAAATTGCCGAAGGTGATTATTCTAATTTTGGAGATACATCCACTTTATTGAATCCTGAAATAGTGGAAGAAATTAAAGCAGGAAAGTTATAAATTAAGCATTGATTTTAAGAATAAGAAGCTGCTGTATCTCCATACAGCAGCTTTTTTTTGGCTTTGGTGTTAATGAAAACCCAAAGCAGCGAATATATTCCTTTGCCCATCCTGCTATAGTTACCTTTACGAAAATAAACTTTTCATGATTCAAATTATTACAGAACCTAGTCTAAGTATTTGGGCTAAGAATTGGCTGGCTGATGATTTTGGAATAGATCCCCAAATCGCTTTTTATATAAAACTTCCCGTACAAATTATCTTGCTGCTATTGGTTTGCTTTCTGGCCTGGTTTTTAACCAAGAAAATTGTTGTTCGCACGGTACATTCTATTTTTTTAAAAACAAAAGTAAGTTGGGATGATATCTTGATTGAAAAAAGAATATTTGATAAATTAGCCTATATAATTCCGGCACTAGTAGTGATTTTAGGCGCACCCTATGTATTTGAGGATTTCCCAATAACAATAGGATATATCATTACATTATCCTCGGTTGTGATTATTGGAATCATTATTAAATGTGCGAACTCTTTATTGGCTGTTTTTGACGAAATTCTTTCTGAATCCCCACTTTTTAAGGACAAACCAATATCCAGTTACATCCAAGTTTTGAATATATTTGTCTATTTTGTTGGTGGAATTCTGATATTATCGCTGCTGCTTGGGAAAAGTCCTTTTTACTTCTTGGGAGCGATGGGAGCGATGACTGCTATTTTACTCTTGATTTTTAAAGATACTATTTTAGGATTTGTAGCCAGTATCCAAATGTCGGTTTACGATATGGTAAGGGTTGGAGATTGGATCGCAATGCCTAAATATGATGCCGATGGCGATGTGATGTCGATCAATCTGAGTACAGTAAAAATTCAGAATTGGGACAAAACCATTACCACCATACCAACCTATGCATTTATTACCGATTCGTTCAAAAACTGGAGAGGAATGAGTGATTCAGGTGGTCGAAGAATCAAAAGAGCCATATACTTAAAGGTTAGTAGCTTCCGATTTTGTGATGCTGAAATCTTAGCTAAATTCAAAAAATTTACTTTAATAAAAGACTATATAATTGATAAGGAAAATGAACTTGGAAAGTACAATTCAGAATTATCCTCCAATGAAAATGTTGCTGTAAATATACAAAGTCTCAGTAATATCGGGGTTTTCAGAATTTATGCTGAACGCTATATCACGGCACATCCCGCTATTAATAAGGAAATGACTATTATGGTGCGCCAATTAGAATCGACTTCAAAAGGAATGCCGCTCGAAATTTATTGCTTTAGTTCTATCAAAGAGTGGGGGCAATATGAAAATATTATGGCTGATATCTTTGATCATTTATTGACGATTACCTCCGAATTTGAATTGGAAGTTTTTGAAGAGCCTACGGGTAAAGATTTTAGAAACCTAAGAAATTAATATTCGAATACTGGTATCTAGCTTTCTGGAATAAACAACTGTTAATTTTTTATTTACTTGAGTATTCCCAAAAGTTAATTTGATATATTAGCTTATGGATAGGAACGCAGATATTGGTATTATAGGAGGAGGGCTGGCTGGTTTAACGGCTGCTATTCACTTAGTAAAACAAGGTTTTTCTGTAGTTCTATTTGAAAAACAGGAATACCCAAAACACAAGGTCTGTGGCGAATTTATTTCTAACGAAGTTTTACCCTACTTGCAAGAGCTGGGTTTGGATATTGAAAGTTTAGCTCCAACAAAAATCAAAAAGACTTCTATCTCTATTCCCACCGGAAAGCAAGTGAGCGTTGATTTACCTATGGGTGGCTTTGGTATAAGCCGCTATAGTCTTGATTTTTATTTGTATCAAAAGGTAATTGAATCAGGATGTCCCGTTTTGAATCAAATGGTCACTGAGGTCGAATTTAAGGATTCCGTATTCGTGGTAGAAACTTCAGAAAATGAATCCTATCAGTTCAAAATTGTGCTGGGGTCTTTCGGAAAGCGTTCCAATTTAGATTTGAAGTTAAAGCGCAGTTTTGCTTTGAAAAAATCGCCTTGGTTGGCGATTAAAGCCCATTATTCAGGTCAATTTCCGAATGATTTGGTTGCTTTGCATAATTTTGAAGGTGGTTATTGTGGTGTTTCCAAGGTAGAAAATGAAATTATAAATATTTGTTATTTAGTCCAATTCAAAACTTTTAAGAAATATAACAATATTCCTGAATTCGAAAAGCAAGTACTAAAATCCAATCCCTATTTGAAATCGATTTTAGAAAATTCAACTTCCCTATTTGAGCAAGCTCTAAGCATCAGCCAAATCTCTTTTGAGGATAAAAAGCAGGTCGAAAATCACATCCTGATGATTGGAGATACTGCAGGTTTAATTCACCCACTTTGTGGAAATGGAATGGCTATGGCGATTCACAGTGCAAAAATTGCCAGTGAGTTAGTAAGTGATTTTTTAAACAAAACCATTTCAAGAGCAGAGCTGGAGCGGCGATATTGTGCAGAATGGAAAGCCAATTTTGGACAACGCATTCAGGCTGGCCGAATTTTATCGCAATTGCTTTTGAATCCATTGGCCAGTAAACTGATGATGGGAGTGGTACTGAAATATCCCCAATTACTTTCCTATATCATTCAGAAAACACATGGAAAACCAATAATTTGATGCTGCTAAAAACAAAATACAGAACAGAGGCAGGAGAAATCATGGATGATTTTTCTTTAGAAGGCGAGGAACTTCGGGATGCTTTGGATAAAATCGCAAAAATAAACCAACTTCTTGGGGGAAATCGGCTAACTTTACGTGGGGTTGCCGAATTAATTCAAGGTATTTCTTCACAAGAAATCAGGATCGTTGATGTAGGATGCGGAAATGGTGATATGTTGCGTACGCTGGCAGAATATGCTGCTGAAAACAATTTGAATTTTCAGTTAATCGGGATCGATGCCAATTTATTTACGGTTCAGCATGCTCGTAATTTGTCTAAGGATTATCCTAACATAAGCTACCGCTGTGAAGATATTTTTGAAGCTGCTTTTGAAGCGTTAAAATATGACATTGTATTGTGTACATTAACCCTGCATCATTTTAAAGATGCCGAAATAATAGATTTAGTATCGATTTTTCGTACTAATTCCACTATTGGAATCGTAATTAATGATTTGCAAAGAAGCAAGATTGCCTATCGCTTGTTTCAGGCTTTGTGTTTTGTTTTTCAATTGAATAGGATGTCAAGAGAAGATGGATTAACTTCTATTTTGAGAGGTTTCAAGAAATCAGAATTAATTTATTTTTCAGAAAAATTAGAATTTAAAAATTATAAAATCAAATGGAAATGGGCCTTTCGATACCAGTGGATACTCCGAAAAAAAATAGTGTAATAATAAAAGCCGTGAGCACGCAATTGCCCAAATATTCCAGAACAACTGCCGAAATAATTCCGTTTCTAGACAGCTGGCTCGTGGGCCAAGACGAACGTTTTATTCGAAAAGTCAAAAAGATCTTTGAGGGTGCCGCTGTAGACAAGCGGTATTCTATAATGGATCCTATTGAAGTTTTTACTAAGACCTCCTTTGAAGATCGAAATGATATCTATGTCAGAGAAGTAATTGATTTGGGGGAGAAAGTCTTGCTAAAAGCCTTGGAGAAAGCAGCATGGAAAGGCGAAGACTTGGATTATATTATAACGGTGAGCTGTACCGGAATTATGATTCCTTCTTTGGATGCTTATTTAATCAACAAACTAAAATTACGTCAGGATATCATCCGGCTGCCCGTCACTGAAATGGGCTGTGCTGCAGGTATTTCGGGGATTATCTATGCCAAGAATTTCCTGCAGGCGAATCCAGGAAAACGCGCAGCAGTGATTGCTGTTGAAAGTCCGACAGCCACTTTTCAACTGGATGATTTTTCGATGGCTAATATTGTAAGTGCTGCTATTTTTGGTGATGGAGCCGCCTGTGTTTTGCTTTCATCCGATGCGAAGGATGATGGTCCGGAAATTATAGCCGAAGAAATGTATCATTTTTATGATAAAATTGATATGATGGGTTTTAAACTGACGAACTCTGGTTTGCAGATGATTTTAGACATCGAAGTTCCGGAAACCATAGCCTCCCATTTTCCTGACATTATACATCCTTTTTTAGCCAAAAATAATTTGCGAATAGAAGATATTGATCATTTAATATTTCATCCCGGAGGCAAGAAAATAGTGCAAACCGTGGAAGGATTATTTTCTGATTTAGGGAAGAACATTGACGATACCAAAGCAGTTTTAAAACTGTACGGAAACATGTCAAGTGCCACTGTATTATATGTCTTAGAGCGTTTTATGAATACGATGCCAGAGAAAGGGGAGAAGGGACTGATGCTTAGTTTTGGCCCTGGATTTTCGGCTCAGCGCATTTTATTGGCTTTTTAAAAATAGAGTGATTCATTTATATAATTATTTATGACAGGAGCAGAAATACTATCTAAATTACCCTATTCCAAACCCTTTTTGTTTGTGGATGAAATTACAGCTGTTACTGAAAATGGGGTGCAAGGGAATTATACTTTTGATGAAAAGCTCGATTTTTATGAGGGCCATTTTAAGGATAATCCCATTACGCCTGGGGTACTATTAACCGAAACAATGGCACAAATTGGCTTGGTTTGTTTGGGTATTTTTTTATTAAAGGAAGACTTTAAGAAGAACAGTCAAATCGCTTTGACTGCAACGGCAATTGAATTTTACAAGCCTGTTTATCCAAATGAAAAAGTAAGTGTTAGCTCTGAGAAAATTTATTTCCGTTTCGGAAAATTAAAATGCAAGGTCAGTATGCAAAATGAAAAAGGAGAGGAAGTCTGTGCCGGTCTTATTGAGGGCATGATACGCTAAAAATAATTAAGATGCAGAAAAGAGTAGTTATAACGGGGCTTGGTGTAGTTTCTCCAAATGGACTAGGCCTAGTAGCGTTTACTGAAGCCATCAAAAACGGGGTTTCAGGAGTAAAAAAAGATGCTGAATTAGAGCGATTGCATTTTTCTTGTCAGATATCTGCAAAGCCTGAAATTGCCGATGATTTGGTTTTAAACTATTTTTCGGAATTGGAATTGCGAAATTTCAATTCGACAGGAATATTATATGGTGTTATTGCAGGAATGGACGCTTGGAAAGATGCCGGATTGGAAATTGAAACTGATGAAAAGCCCGATTGGGAAAGCGGAACTATTTTTGGAACTGGAACCTCTGGAATTGAAAAATTCAGAGAGAGTATTTATAAGATAGACGACTTACAAACGCGAAGACTGGGAAGTACTGCTGTAGCACAGACTATGAATAGTGGTGTGAGTGCTTATTTGGGTGGGAAATTGGGTTTGGGGAATCAGGTTTCTACTAATTCCTCGGCTTGCACAACGGGAACCGAAAGTGTTTTGATGGGGTATGAACGAATTAAATCGGGTCAAGCGAAGAGAATTTTATGCGGAAGCACGAGTGATTCGGGCCCCTATATTTGGGGCGGATTTGATGCTATGAAGGTTTGTACTTTCAAGCACAATGAAAGTCCAGAATCAGGGTCTCGTCCCATGTCTTCGTCCGCCTCCGGATTTGTACCCGGCAGTGGAGCAGGCGCCTTGCTCTTAGAAGATTTAGAAACGGCATTAGCAAGAGGAGCGCGAATTTATGCAGAAGTATTGGGTGGTAATATCAATTCAGGCGGCCAAAGAGGCTTAGGAAGTATGACGGCACCAAATCCCATTGCGGTGCAAAGATGCATCCGAGATGGGATTTATAATGCCGGGATTTCGGCAGCGGCTATCGATGCTATAAATGGGCATTTGACCGCCACCTCAAAAGACGCTTTGGAAATTGAAAATTGGTGTCTTGCACTTGGACGCAGCGGAACTGATTTTCCTTTTATCAATTCGCTAAAATCGATGATAGGCCATTGTTTATCGGCTAGTGCTAGTATAGAACTAGTAGCTTCGGTCTTACAATTGGATCAGGGATTTATTTTTCCGAATATCAATTGTTCGGATATGAATCCTGAAATTAGTGCAAGGATTGATAGCAGTAGGATTCCGCAACAAGTAGTAGCGAAAGATTTAAATATACTAATCAAGGCCAGTTTTGGTTTTGGAGATGTAAATGGATGTGTGATTTTAAAAAAATACAAATAAAGATGAATACAGCAGAAATTATTGAGCAGTTGAAGAAGATTGTAAAGCCTTATATTAAAGATCAAACCGCTTTTGAAAATCTATCAGAAACCACTGATTTTATAAATGATTTAAAGATAAATTCGGCTAATTTGGTAGACGTTATTTTGGATGTTGAAGAAGTTTTCGGAATTCTAATAGACAATGAATCTATGGAACGCATGCTGGATGTGAAGTCAACGGTTTTGATCATTGAAACTAAACTGGCCGAAAAGTGATAGGAAATGATCTAGTAGATTTGACTTTAGCCAGAGTGGAGAGCGACTGGAAAAGAAAAGGATTCTTGGACAAGATTTTCACAATGAAGGAGCAATTTTTAATTGCAGAAGCTGAGGATCCAGAAATTATGGTTTGGATGTTGTGGACACGGAAAGAAGCTTGTTATAAAATTTTCAACCGGCAAACACAGGTCCGTATTTATAATCCCATCCAATTTGAATGTTCGGAAATGGCATTTGAAAATACTTTATTTTCTGGGACTGTACAATTTAAAGAGCGTGTCTATTATACTAAAACAGAAGTTAATAAAGAGGCAATACATTCCATGGCTGTTTCGAATATCGCTGATTTTTTAGAGATCAAACAAATTCAAAAATCGACATTAATAGTACGAAAAAACAGAATTCCCTATAGATATGACAAACTAGATAATGTTTTAAAGCCGGTATCAATAAGTCATCACGGCCGATTCACAAGGATTATATCAATTTAAACCCAGACGGGATTTTAATTTCAAAAAGAGCAATGCAATCGTGTAGGCATTTACAGAAGAAGAATAATCCTCGGTTTTATCTGTATTATAAATGGTGCAAAGGGCCTCAACTGAAAAAGGTTTGTCCGTATTATCATTTAATTTTTGTTGCATAATTTCAATATCCAAGGCTTCATTTTTCAAACGGCCACAATCTAATTTTTCGAGTGCTTCATTAATCAGTTCCACATCTAAATTAATGCGATGGCCCACTAAAATAGCATTTCCAATATAATCAACTAAAGCGGGAATGGCTTCTCGTTCTCCCAATTTGGGCTGCTTACTTTCGACTATAAACTCATTTGAAAGTCCGTTATCGTGTAAATATTTATACTGCAATAATAAAACTTCGTAGGAATCTCCAATCTGGATTCCATTATTAACAACAGCAACAGCACCAATAGACAAAATGACATCTTTAGTAGGGTTGTGCCCAGTAGCATCAATACTTAAGGCAATATAACGATTCGATTTCTTTTCGAATTTAGAAAGATATACTTTCCAAAATTCGGGATATTCTTTATTTATATTTTTTTTTAACCAATCAAACATAATTAGGAAAATTGAGTCAGTTGAAATGTATCTTTAATTAATTCTTCCAATTCTTTCATAGGAGCTAGGGCATTTTTAATTTTCTCCCGATCTGATTTAGACAAGTCCTCCAGATTTATAAATTGACCGTTGCTGTCATTTTTCAAACCTTCGAGCGTTCTTATTTTTGAAATTATTTGGTAAGCTTCAGCGCTTCTGAGATAGAGTTCTGCATGCTTACTATCAATCATTGCTAATTGTTTAAAACGCAAAAAGGTGTTGTTAATACCTCTAATATTTTGGCTTAAAACAAAGAGGCGTGCGGCGTCAATCAGAGGCAAAAGAGCTCGGTTTACGATATCAAATTTATCTTTGTTGACACCGTCTTCTTCTAAATTAAACTTTTTGAAAAAACTCAATGGAGCTGGTTTTTTTAAAGCATTATTTCCAAGATAATCAAAAAACAGATTGTTTTTTTGAATGTTGGCAGCGATAGTTTCAGCGATAATTTCTTCCATTTTTGGATCGCCAAAAGCAATTTCAAAATCGAAGAA
Organism: Flavobacteriaceae bacterium; assembly: GCA_947444255.1. Taxonomy (GTDB): domain Bacteria; phylum Bacteroidota; class Bacteroidia; order Flavobacteriales; family Flavobacteriaceae; genus Flavobacterium. Next base: position 9,152 of record CANEZU010000043.1, read on the forward strand.
TACACTGTTAATTTCATTGTTTTTTTCAGCTGGATTAATAATCCAATTGGTATATTGTTTGGTCCAATCAGTCAACGACTTACACCAAATCATATTGCTTGCGATATGACCATTTGGACAAGCAATATAACCCACAATTTCCAAGTTATGAACTGTCTTTTTAGCTAATTTTAAAAAGTAATCTTTTACGTCTCTGTATTTATCGGCGGCAACATCTTCAAAGACCAGAAAACTTTTTTGTTCGGATAGAATTAATTGCTCTTTTCGTCCCTGACTTCCCATGCTAAACCAAGCAAAACGGGCAGGAGGAGAGCCCAATTCTAAAATGGCCAATTCGACAGAACGTTTTATAATTGCAAGGTTGATTTCGCTAGCAATATTATTAATATGGGAGAGTGGTATGTTTTTTTCTATGGAAGTCTGAATCAAATCGGCCAATTTATTTCGGACACGCTTAAGATCTTTGGCTTCCTGGGCACGTTTGACTTCTTTGATAAAAACGCCGGGATTACTGGCCTGAGAGACTATTAAATCGTGTTCTGAAATGATACCTTTAATCTCCGAATTAATGGAGCCGTCTTGGGTCACGCACAAATGGCTCACATTGTGTTTTAACAATAGGAGTTGCGCTTCGGCCAAAGAAACATTTTCGGGCACTGTAATTACAGGAGAAGACATAATGGAAGCGATAGCTGCAGAAATAGAATATCTTCCAGTAGCCACTTTAGTTCGCATGTCAGTATCAGTAACGATTCCGATGGGACGATTTTGATTCGAAACGATGACATTGTCAAAAAGATTATCGGTCATCAATTGAGCCACATCAATTATAATGGCCGCAGCATCCGTTTTTAAGGGCGTTTTATTATAGGATAAAGATTGGAAATACTGAATTTCCGATTGTTTAGATGAAAAATTAACATTGTCAGAAAGTAATTTTCCTTTGTTTTCGATATCATTTGGATTGCTGGTATTAGTAGCAAAACTTTCTAATAGGAAATTTAAAACAGCCGCATTTTGAGCTACAAAAGGCCGAAAAGAATCAATAGGAATGGCGTAAACAATACATTCTTCTCTAGCTTTTGCGGTCATCATGTAATTGTTTTTTGCAAAAAACGGGCGTAAACCAAAAACATCACCTTCGATACATTTATTTAAAAGTGTTTCTTCGGCATCTGAAATAACGGATAAATTAATAACTCCCGAAGATACGAGATAAAAACTATCGTGCAAGAGATCATCAACCTGAAACAAGATTTTATTTTTTTCTAAATTTACTACGCGAATACTCATCGCGACAATTTTCAATTCTTCTGAAGAAAGATTATTGAATGGCGGATATTTCTTTAAAAATTCGGCAATACGTTCAGCAATTGCATTCATGACAATTTGTAATTAATTTTAATTTCTTTTGCAAAAATACAAAAGGATTTCTGAATATAATACAGAACTGAATACGGATTTCTAGGATTCAGCTACAAGCAGAGCAGTATTAATATTCTTTTCGAATTCACAAAAGTACAGTCCTTTTTTCTATTTTACATAATATAAATTATAGTTCTTATATGCGCACTAGAATTAGCGCCGTTTTCAACCCATTTTGGTTATTTAGTGCGTTTAGGATCTTTTATATTTACTTTAGTAGTTGAATCTGTTTTATGTTGCAAAATATAATTGGCTAGCATCTTTTCGATAAGTTCGTCTTTTGTCAAATGATGAAAAACAGTTTTGACTTTATCTTTAAGATTCAGATCCAATTCATGATTGGGTTTGGTTTTAAAAATTTGTTTGGCCCATAAAACGGTATTATTTTCTTCGATACTCGTTGAATCTGGTTTTTTAAATGGAATAAATTTGATTCCTAATTCTTTTTCAAAACCTGCTAAGGCCGCAGTTTCATCTTCTTGCAAAACCGTAAGTGCTAAACCTTTAGATCCCGCTCTTGCAGTTCGACCGCTTCGATGCACATAGGTTTCGTAAACATCGGGTAAATGATAGTTGACCACATAGGAGATTTCTTTTACATCAATTCCTCGGGCAGCCAGATCAGTTGCGACCAAAATATTGATGTGACCCTCTCGAAACTGTCCCATAATCCGATCTCGGATGGGCTGTGTCAAACTTCCATGTATGGCACCTGATGAATATCTATTTATGGCCAAATTCTTAGCCAATTTGTTAACAGCTGCTTTGGTTTTACAAAATATAATACCGCGTTCTCCTTCTTTAGAGCTCAGAAAATGCATTAGGACGTCTAATTTTTCAATAGGATTTACCACTACAAATTCGTGGTCAATACTTTGATTTCCTACCGTCTCCATGTTGGCACTAATTTGTATGAGCTGCTTGGACATGTAGTTTTGGATCAATTGTTTGATGGGTCCGGGCATGGTGGCCGAAAACAAGAAAGTTCTTCTGTTTTTGGGTAATTCAGCTACAATTTCGTCCAAACCTTCTTTTAATACACTAAGCATTTCGTCGGCTTCATCCAGAACCAAGAATCTTGTGTGCTTAATATTGATTGCTTTTCTCTGAATTAAATCGATTAAACGGCCCGGTGTTGCAACAAGAACATGAGTTGGTTGAGTTAAACGCTCGATTTGTGGTTTAATTGGAATTCCGCCACAACTAGCTGCTATTGAAATTTCCGGTAGATATTTGGCAAAGGATTCTAGGTTTGAAAGAATCTGATGGCCTAATTCTCTGGTTGGAACTAGTATTAAAAGTTGGATAAAGTCTTGTTTCGTATCAATTAATTGCAATAGAGGCAAACCAAAAGCGGCTGTTTTACCCGTTCCAGTTTTTGCTAAACCAACAAAGTCTTCGGATTGATTTAGTATAATAGGTATCGCTTTTTCTTGAATCTCAGTGGGTACAGAAATTTTTAATTCGGATAAACTTTGAACTAATGGAGCTGATATTCCCAGCTTAGAGAAATGATTTGACATAGAATTAATTTTGACAAAGGTAAAGAGTCTTTTTGTTTAAAAATTGAACGGGATCTCCTTTTTAATAAATTTGTTTTTTAATACTGATAATCAAATAATTATATAAAAATTACCTTAGTTAAAATCAAAAACAAATACTAAACAGCTTTTATTTAGCGTATTGTAAATGAATTCGCATTAAATAATTAATAGGATCAATAAGGTTCCAAAATCTGTTAAATTTTTCTTACGATTCCTTATTATTAATTATGTCTTTTTTCTTACATTATATACTAAAATATGTATTTCGTCGATAAATAACTAGTTTTTAGCGTTTTATTAACCCTAAAATTTCAAATCAGAAGTAAATTTGTAATGTCTTGTTTAAATCCCCAATCTAAAAAAGACATTTTAGAAATGAATATTTTAAATACAGACTGTTTTAGTCAAAACTTAACCTATTTGATATGAAGAAAATAATGATTTTTCTGGGACTTCTAGTTTCATTTATTGGAATTTCCCAAACCACAAATGTGAGCTACACCGCTTCAACGGCTGTATTTTCAAATCCGGATCGTGGTTTTTATAAATTCACCTCCACAAATTCGACTTCGGCCTACAATGCTTTAAATCAATCTACACTTAGTTCTTATAAATCCGTTAATTCTATAAGTTTAATTTATAGAGAATTTCGATTGGAAGGCTTTGTCAACTCCCCTATTTCGACTGCCTTTTTGGCCAACATGCAAACTGATTTTGATAGAATTAGAAATGCCGGCTTAAAATGTATTATCCGATTTACCTATTCTAACAGTGAAACTGTCGCGCAAAGAGATGCCAGTAAAGCCATTATTTTATCCCATTTAGTTCAATTAAAGCCCCTTTTACAGGCTAATTCAGATGTTATAAGTATCATGCAAGCCGGTTTTATCGGAAGTTGGGGCGAATGGTATTATACCAGTCAAGCTGAATTTGGAGGATATGGCTATAATGGTGTAGCGCTTACAAGTACAAATATTAGCAACCGTAGAGAAGTTGTTGCTGCCATGTTGGATGCATTACCAGCGAACCGAATGATACAATTAAGAACTCCGGCATTCAAGCAAGCCCTGTTTTCTTCAACCGCTTTATTAGATTCACAGTCTTACAATCAAAGCAGCATCGCTCGAATTGGACATTATAACGATTGTTTTCTAGCCAGTGCAGATGATTACGGTACTTATGTAAATACGAGCTTAGAATATCCTTATTTGTCACAGGAAACAAAATTCCTACCGATGGGTGGTGAGACTTGTGCTTTGAATTCTCCCAGATCCGATTGTAGTTCTGCTGAACTGGAAATGGCTAAATTTCACTGGTCTTTTTTGAATTCGGATTATAATCCAGATGTTCTCAGCGGATTTCAGACTGGGAATTGTTATACGGATATTCAAAAAAAATTGGGCTATCGTTTTGAATTGACTTCCGCTACATTTCCACAGGCTGTAGCTATTGGTAGTCCTATGACCTTAAACATCAAACTGCGCAATCAAGGTTTTGCTGCCCCTTTTAATGAAATACATTCTTATCTGATTTTAAAAAATACGCTTACAAACAAAGTATATTCCGTTTTGATGAATACCAATCCAAGATTATGGTTGGGTACAAATGAAATTTCAATTAATGAAAACCTGATTTTACCAAGTTCAATTACTACAGGGAACTATCAATTGTATATGTCTTTGCCTGACAATTCCAGCACATTGGCCAGCAGACCGGATTATGCAATTCGTTTAGCCAATGACAATGTTTGGGACGCCACAAGTGGTTATAATAATTTAAATTATACA
>CANEZU010000044.1 GCA_947444255.1 Flavobacteriaceae bacterium
GATTGGAGCAGGAGCATCCGCCGTAAAAATTATCTTTTTCATAGTTTAAAAGTGTTAGTCTTATTCAAATAAAGGTATGTGCTATCTTAGAAGGCGATCCGGAATAGTACGTTTCTCCCATTTGATATCACTCAAAATACCGGATTTAATTCCGATGAAGAAACTCCAGTAGGCATTTTGGCCAAAAGGAGTCCAGTTAAAATCCATTCTCCAGCTCATCAAATCTCTCTCAAATCGAAGTTGGGTAAAGGTGACGCCTTTTTGAACAAAATCGTAACCTGTAGAAGCTCCAACTTTCCATTTTGGGGTAAGATCCGCATTGGCAGAAACCATAAGAGAATTTCCGCTAATTCGTTTTTCCCTGTTAATGTTTGTATAGGTAAGCTGATAAGCAAAAGTCAAATCCCAGGGGAGTTTCGCATTAAAGAAGCCGTCAAATTTATCTTCTTTTCCTTCTTTTTCACTAAACTGACTTTTCCGTCGGTCACTAAAATCGGTGTTGGTACCAAACAAATCGTCATCGCGTCCCCCGTTTCTTTGCCCTTGTGTGTTTTCTTTTTTCTTATTTTCGGAATCTTTACTTGACAGAGAGTAATTGATGGTCATATTGGCACTGGTCATTCGGAATAAACTTCCGCCATTGTCGATATTAAATTTATTAATAGTTCGGCCAGAATTATCCAACGCATACGGATTTAAGGTCATACCGAAATTGACATTCATTTTGTCTTTAAACAGCACGGTTCCACCGCTCAGTCTGAGGGGACTCCAGGGCAAGGAATCGGCAACTACATTATAACTGGTAGAAAGGTTTAAATTGTTTAAGAGCATTACTTTTTTAGGTTCTACTTTAGTGGAATCACTATCTCTAACTTTAGCTTCGAAAGTATTACTCAGACTAAAACCTATATTATTGGAATTGCTGATCCCTGGAGCTCCAAAAATACCCCCTTCAAAGCGCGTGTACTGTTTCATCATTGTACCGCTACCATCTGAGGCATAGGTGTCATAATATTTTTCAAAACTAGGAGTGTAGCTATAGGATACAGAAGGGCGCATGACGTGGCGAATAGCCTGTATCCGTTTTTTATCACTAAAATTAAAAGTTCCGTAAATGGTAGTTCCAACACTAGAGGAAAAGGAATAGGTTCGGAAGGCATCGAAGCCATTTACATTTGATATCGTATCGGTATTTGTGAGTCGGCTAAAAGACTTTCGTATCGTTTTAAGCGACCAAACTTCTTCATAATTTACAGAAGTAGTTGCACTAAAGTATTTAAACAACTTGAAATTAGTGCTTATTGGAATACTGTGTTGCATTCCTACTTTAGCATCTCTAAACATTTCCGGTTTAAAAAATAAAGAGTCTGTAGTAGCAATTCTGTTTTCGCCTCTTAAATTATATTGGAGGTTAATATTTTTAAAGAAGCCCTTTTTAATACCGTCTTTTGGAGCAAAGGGAAATATTCGATCCACACTCAATTGAAGTGTAGGCAGCGTCATATTAATTTGTTGAGTTTGGGTATTTTGAGAATGTGTTGCTGTAAGGGATAAATTGACTTGAGGAACCGAGTTGAATGTTTTAGAATAAGAAACCGATGAACTCAGCGTATTATTTAGGCTGGAGCCTGCATTTAGCTGACTAATGGATCTTTGAAAATAGGTACTACTTCCTAAATTGACCGATGCCGAAAATCTAGAATTGGGGTTGGCTTTTGAATCTTGTGAATGGGACCATTGTATATTGTAAATGTTCGTTTTAGAGTAATCGGGAAAACCTCTTTCGCTATTAATAAGATTTTCAAAACGAATATTTACATTACCCCTAAAGCGGTAGCGTTTGGCATAACTCGATTCGAATCTCATGGCATAACTTCCGTTGGTATAATAATCACCTAAAACGGCAAGATCATAATTGTCTCCCAGCGCAAAATAATAACCTCCATTTTGCAATGAAAAACCCCTTAATCGAGTGTCATTGTAGGTAGGCATTATAATTCCAGACTGGCTTTTTACAGACATTGGAAAAAAGGCAAAAGGGAGGGCAATAGGAGTAGGCACATTTTCGATGACCATATTTGTTAAACCGGTGACCACTTTTTTACCAGGAACATATTTTACCTTGCTGGTTCTAAAATAATATTCGGGATCGTCAACATCTGCAGAAGTTGTAAAGCGGGCATTTTTCAGAAAGTAAACCGAATCATTCACTCTTTTAGAAACTTCTGCTTTGACTTTAAATTCGCCTTGTTCGGTTCGAGAATTCCATATGAGGGCTTTTTTTGTCGTATAATTAAATCGAATAGAGTCGGGTTCTACAGCGCTAGCACCTTGTTTAAAATTGGGAAGTTGAGTATAAACTCCGGCAGAATCTTTTATTCGTCCTGCATAAACCTCGTTTTTTTCGTAGTTAAAAACAATAATTCCGGCTTTGAGTTCGACATCCTGATAGTATAGCTCTGCTTTATCGTAGAGGGTTATTATTTTTTTTTTCTGATCTAATTTAGCATATTTATCTGCTTTGTATTTTATTTTCCCTTCTAATAAAGCTTTTTTAGGCTTAATACTATCCGTTTTTGTAGTGTCGGCTATGATAGTTGGAGGGATTGGAATTATTTTAGGGACATTGGTATTAATTTTGATACTATCTTTCTGTTTCTTAGGCTGTACCGTAATCGTTTTGTTTTTCAATTCTTGCGAATATATATTAGTGGTCCCCGTTGTTAGGAAAAAGGCTAATAAAACGATATAAAATAAGTTTGTATGCAACGGTTTAAATGCTATTTTTGTAAAAATATGGTTCCCTTTTTGAAGATCCAAAATTACATATTATTTTCAGCAAAAATAGACATTTAAAAAAATTTAAAGCATAAGATTTTTTTTAAAATAAACTTTTATAATATAATGATTAAAGTGTTTAAAATTAAAGTACTAAGTACCCTATTCGTGTGTTTTCTCTCTTCTTTATCTTTCAGTCAATCCAGTACGCGATTCAAGGTGGCCTTAGACGCAGGTCATGGCGCGCATGATTTTGGGGCCGTTTACAACGGGCATATTGAAAAGAAAATAGCTTTGGGTGTAGTTTTGAAGGTGGGTAAAATATTAGAAAGAGAATCTAATATTGATGTTATTTACACTCGTAAAACAGATGTTTTTATAGAACTAGTAGAACGTTCTAGTATCGCTAATAGGGCAGATGCTAATATATTTGTATCGATTCACTGTAATGCCAACTCCAATTCGGCTGCCGATGGTGCAGAGACCTATGTCATGGGTTTGAATAAAAACGCTAGTAATTTGGCCGTAGCCAAAAGTGAGAATGCTGTAATTACGCTAGAGAAAGATTACAAGCAGAAATATGAAGGATTCGATCCTAATAACCCAAGCTCGATGATTGGAATGACATTGATGCAGGAAGAGTATTTAGAAAACAGTATTACACTTGCTAGTAAAGTTCAGGATCAGTTTATAAATGCTTTAAATAAAAAAAGTAGGGGTGTAAAACAGGCGCCTTTTATGGTCTTGCACAAGGCTTACATGCCCAGAGTATTGATAGAAATGGGTTTTATTTCGAATCCAAAAGAAGGAGCAATGCTTGATTCAGAAGAAGGGCAACAAGAAATAGCTCAATCTATTGCAGATGCTATTATAGGTTATAAAAAAGAATATTTTGGTACTGGTTCAAACGAAACAACGAGCGAAAAACCTTCAAAGCGTCAAATTGATATTCCGGTAAAAGATAGCTCTGAAAATAGTAAAATGGAAACTATAGTTTCGAAAAAAACAGCTCCTAAGGAGGAAATTAAGAATGCGAATTCGGGTATTATTTTTAAAGTCCAAATTGCAGCAGTTGCTCGAAAAATTGAATTGACCCCAAAGAATTTCAAGGGTCTAGAAAACATATCGGTAACTACAGATAATGGGACTCTTTATAAGTATGCTTATGGAGCTAGTTCAGACCTTCAGGAAGCAAAACGAAATTTATCGGAAGCGAAGTCAAAAGGCTATTCATCAGCCTATTTGATAGCATTCAAGGATGGAAAAAAAATAAACATGCAAGAAGCGCAAAAGTAAACGGCTTAAGTCTAAATATTTAATTTAAATTTGTACCAAATAAAAGAAAAATTGAAAATCACAAGAGAAATTAAAACGGCAATATTAGTAATTGCATCTATATTATTATTTATTTGGGGCTATGTTTTTTTAAAAGGCAGAGATTTACTCCACAATTACAGGACTTTTTATGTAGAATATGTAAATGTAGAAGGCTTGAGTAAATCAGCACCGGTAACAATCAGTGGTTTAGTTGTAGGAAAAGTGAGCAGTATAACACTCCAAAAAGCAAGTGGAAATTTGATAGTAGAATTACAAATATCCAATGATTTTCCAATTTCGAAGTCCAGTATGGTCAATATTTACGAACCTGGATTGATAGGAGGAAAGCAAATTCAAATTATTCCAAATTATAAAGATCCAGTTTTAGCAGAAACAGGAGATCATTTAAAAGGAGGAGTAATTGCCAGTTTGACTGATATCGTTGCGGAACGACTCACGCCCTTACAATTAAAAGTGGAAAAAATGATTGTTAGTGCCGATTCGGTTTTGTCGAATTTAAATACGGTTTTAGATGCAAAAACAAAGAATAGTTTGAAGCGTAGCATTCAGAATTTGGATGAAACATTGGCACAATTTAATTCGGCGTCCAAAAGTATAAATTCTATTTTGACCGATAACAAATCGAAAATTAATACTACGATGACCAATTTGAATAAAGCTAGTACAAATATTGCGGTACTTTCGGATACGCTAGCAAAAGCAAAAATTGGTAAAATAGTTCGCAATTTAGAAAATACCCTATCCAAAGTAAACGGTATTATATCAGATGTTTACTCGGGTAAAGGTAGTATGGGGAAATTAATGAAAGATGATGCTTTGTACACTAATCTTAATAAATCCTCAAAAGAACTTGAATTGTTATTGCAGGATGTGAGATTAAACCCTACGCGATATATCAATGTTTCTCTTTTTGGAAAAAAGAATAAACCCTATATTGCTCCAGTGATTGACAGCTTGAAACAAGTTAATAACTAAGAAAAAATGAGTTATTTAGGCACTATTTTTTTTGCACTAATTCTGGGATTGGGTATTGGTTTTTTCGCAATCAATATTCGCAAAATCTTACGGAATATAAAATTGGGTCAGGATGTAAATCGTTTTGATCATTCCCAAAAAAGATGGTCTAATATGGCCCTGATAGCTCTAGGTCAATCAAAGATGGTGAAGCGACCTGTTGCTGGACTGCTTCACATTTTTGTTTATGTAGGTTTTGTAATTATTAATATAGAGGTTTTAGAGATTATTATAGACGGTTTATTTGGTACGCATCGGGTTTTTTCAATTTTAGGTGTAGTATATGATATTCTGATTGGATCTTTTGAAATACTGGCTGTTTTAGTTTTGATCGCTGTAATAATTTTCTTTATCCGAAGAAATATTATCCGACTAAAGCGATTTGTAAGTTCGGATTTAAAAGGCTGGCCAAAGAATGATGCTAACATTATTCTCTATTTCGAAATAGTATTGATGTCTTTATTTTTACTCATGAATGCGGCTGATTATCATTTGCAGCTTTTGAGTTTTGGACATTATGAGAGAGCGGGAGCCTTTCCAATATCCCAGTTTATTGAACCTGTTTTCAACGGCATGAATGAATCAACTGTGATGATCATTGAGAGGGCCGTTTGGTGGTCGCACATCACTGGGATTTTAATTTTTCTGAACTATCTTTACTTTTCAAAACATTTGCATATCCTATTGGCTTTTCCAAATACCTATTTTGCTGATTTGAATCCAAAAGGACAATTTGATAATTTAGCTTCGGTAACAGCAGAAGTAAAGCTAATGATGGATCCTAATGCCGATCCTTATGCTGCAGCTCCAGTTGATGCCTCAGCCCAACCCACAAAATTTGGCGCAAAGGATGCCATGGATTTGAATTGGGTGCAACTTTTAAATGCTTATACCTGCACGGAATGCGGTCGTTGTACTTCTGCTTGTCCCGCGAATATCACAGGAAAGAAATTGTCTCCGCGAAAAATCATGATGGACACTAGAGACCGTTTAGAAGAAATAGGTCGGAATATAGATTCTAATAAGGGGATTTTTGTCCCTGACAATAAGAGTTTATTGAATGATTATATCACTACTGAAGAGCTTTGGGCTTGTACCTCTTGTAATGCTTGTGTAGAAGAATGTCCGGTAAGTATAAGCCCTTTGTCTATAATAATGGACATGAGACGTTATTTAGTTATGGAAGAAAGTGCTGCGCCACAACCTATAAATGCGATGATGACCAATATTGAAAATAACGGAGCGCCATGGCAATACAATCAGCAAGATCGATTGAATTGGAAGCAGGAGTAAGGGCTTCAAGATCTAAGAGCTTAGAATTGGGAGTATAGGAATTCAAATAATGCAATTTTTAAAAACAGAAACAGATGTCAGAAATTTTAAAAGTACCCACCATGGCAGAAATGCTAGCCGAAGGCAAGCAACCGGATGTGTTGTTTTGGGTAGGATGCGCAGGAAGTTTTGATGATAGAGCTAAAAAAATAACAAAAGCATTTGTACAACTTTTAAATCGGGCTAATGTTTCCTTTGCCGTATTGGGAACCGAAGAAAGTTGTACCGGAGATCCTGCAAAAAGAGCCGGAAATGAATTTCTGTTTCAAATGCAGGCGATGATGAATATCGAAGTTTTGAAGGGCTATGAGACTAAGAAAATAGTTACGGCCTGTCCACATTGTTTCAATACTCTAAAAAACGAATATCCTGAATTAGGAGGAAATTTTGAAGTTATTCATCATACTGAATTTTTAAAATCGCTTTTAGATCAGGGAAAGTTAAGTATTGAAGGAGGTCAGTTTAAAGGTAAACGAATTACTTTTCACGATCCCTGCTATCTTGGAAGAGCGAATGGCGTTTATGAAGCTCCTCGTGAGTTGATTGTGAAATTGGATGCTGAATTAGTAGAAATGAAGCGCTCCAAAGCTAACGGATTGTGTTGTGGTGCAGGTGGTGCTCAAATGTTCAAGGATGCCGAAGCCGGAAATAAGGAAGTTAATATTGAAAGAACAGAAGAGGCCTTGGAGACCAAACCTGATATTATAGCAGCGGCTTGTCCTTTTTGCAATACCATGTTAACAGATGGTATTAAGAATAAGGAAAAAGAAGGAGAAACCAAAGTTATGGACATCGCGGAATTAATTGCTAACGCCCAAGATTTATAGTTTCGAATACACTAATTTATTTCTAATGGTAGGAAGACGATTTCTAATAGCATTGCTGCTTATTTTTAATTACCTAGGATCCACAGCGCAAATCATGGATCCCCTAATAATAGGTGATAGTTTAAATAAAAATACTAGGCAGCTTCCATTAAAATTGAAGCCATTTATTATTCCAGCTGTTTTAATTTCCTATGGTGCGATCGGAATTCACAATCATTCCCTAAAAACGATTGATGCCAATATTCAGAACGCGGTTGTCAGTCCTATCGATAAAAAAATTACGATTGATGATTTCACACAATATGCACCAGCTCTTAGCGTATATGGATTGGGCGCTATGGGAATAAAAGGAAAAAATAATCTTAGAGACAAGAGTATAATTTTATCCACTTCCTATTTATTAATGGGAATCACCGTTTTTAGTTTGAAGCATTTAACACGAATTCAACGACCGGATCAATCTAGTTTTGATTCCTTTCCTTCGGGACATACTGCAACTGCCTTTTTGGGTGCTGAGTTTTTATATCAGGAATACAAAGACGTATCCATTTGGTACGGAATATCAGGATATATCGTTGCAGCAGGTACAGGTGGATTCAGAATTTATAATAACAGACATTGGTTTACCGATGTTGTAGCGGGAGCAGGAATAGGAATTTTAAGTACAAAAGCGGCTTATTGGTTGTATCCAGCTATTAATAAATTGCTAGTTTCAAAAAAAATCAGCAATAAGAAAACAACATTTATCCCTTATTATGATGGAAGACAATTAGGCATTGGTTTAATGAGTTCTTTCTAAAGTAAGATTACAATTATTTAAATAAAAATATCATGTATACTCCATTTGAAAATTTACCTGGCGAATCAAAAATCTGGATTTATCAATCGAACCGAAAATTCTCTGATGCAGAATTTGCTGAAATCGAATCTGATTTAAGGATTTTTATTGATTCTTGGGCGGCACATGGAAAGAGTTTAGAAGCTTCTTTTCAGTTGAAATACAATCGTTTTATTATTTTGGCTGTAGATCAGGACATCCAAAATGCAACAGGTTGTTCTATCGATGCTTCGGTTCAGTTTATTCAAAATTTAGAAAAGAAATATGAAGTTGATTTATTGGATAAAATGAATGTTACTTTCAAATTAGGCGAACATGTAGCGCATAAAACTTTGATAGATTTTAAAAAGATGGCAAAAGACAAAGCGGTTACAGAGCACACTATTGTTTTTAATAATCTAGTAAACACGATTGAAGAGTGGAATGAAAATTGGGAAGTTCCTGCCGGAGATAGCTGGCACAGTCGTTTCTTTTAATCAAACATAGTATAATGAAATATTCCTTTTTAAAAATATTTTCTCTGGCTTGCCTGTTCTTTTTTGCTTTCAGTTGTGCCGTTAAAACTAAAACTATCCAACCCATTGTGAGTCAAATTGAAATTGCTCCTGTGAAAGTGGTCAGTGAATACGATTCCCAAAGACAAAAATCATGGGTTGACAGTGTGTACAATAAAATGAGCTTTGATGAAAGGCTGGGGCAACTTTTTATGGTTTCGGCTTATTCTAACAAGGATTCTGTTCATTATAATGCTATTGATAAATTAATCAAAGAAAATAAAATTGGCGGATTAATCTTTTTTCAGGGCGGACCAGTTCGTCAAGCAATGTTGACCAATAGATACCAATCGGAATCTAAAATTCCACTTTTAATTGGCATTGATGCTGAATGGGGTTTGAGTATGCGTTTGGATTCTACCTATCGCTATCCTTGGAATATGACTTTGGGAGCCATAAAGGACAAAAGTCTGATTGAAAAAGTCGGTGTTCAGATGGGAAAACAAAGTAAAAGAATGGGAGTTCACTTTAATTTTGCTCCGGTTTTAGATATCAATACCAATCCAAAAAATCCCATCATTGGGTTTCGTTCTTTTGGAGAAAATAAAGTAAATGTCACTGAAAGTGCCTTGGCCTTAATGAAAGGTTTTCAAAGTTTGGGACTTTTAGCAACAGGAAAGCATTTTCCAGGGCATGGAGATACTTCGGTAGATTCCCATAATTCACTTCCATTGATTCCTTTTTCAAAAGAGCGATTGAATGATGTAGAATTCTACCCTTACAAGAAATTATTTGATGAAGGACTTTCTTCTGTTATGGTTGCCCATTTGAATGTACCTAGTTTAGAAAGTAGGGAAAATTACCCATCCTCAGTATCTCATGCTATTATTACTGATGTTTTAAAAAATCAATTGGGTTTCAAAGGATTGATTTTTACAGATGCTTTGAATATGAAGGCGGCAACTAATTTCAGAAAAACGGGTGAAATTGATTTGGAGGCATTTCTAGCTGGAAATGATATTTTGCTTTGCGCAGAAAATGTTCCTGTTGCCAAGGAAAAGTTATGCGCGGCCTATGAGGATAGTTTAATTAGCGAAGAAAGGCTGGCGTATTCAGTAAAGAAAATTCTAAAATACAAATACAAAGTAGGCTTGAATAATTACAAACCCATTCCGATTTCTAATTTAAATTATGATTTGCACCTTCCTGAAAACGAAGCTTTACAGTATAATTTGTATGAAAATGCGATTACGATATTGAAAAATAAAAATGACATTCTTCCCATACAAAATTTAGAAAATCAAAAAATAGCCTATGTCAAATTGGGTGATGATGTGAACAGTAGTTTTGTTGGAACCCTCGGAAAATATACTTCTATAACTGAAGTTTCAGACAGCAACATTGACAGTTTAAACCTCAAATTAAAAGACTATACCACCGTTATCGTAGGTTTTCATAAATCGGATAAAGCTTGGAAGAATCAGGATTTCAATGCTAATGAATTGATCTGGCTGCAGGAATTGGCTAAAAATAATATCGTTATTCTCGATGCTTTTACTAAGCCTTATTCCTTGATACCAATCCCTACTTTTGACGAGATAGAAGGAGTAGTTGTATCCTATCAGAACAGTGATATTGCCCAGGAAGTTTCGGCTGAAATCCTCTTTGGAGCGGTCGCTGCCAAAGGTAAATTACCAGTATCAATTGGAACCCATTATTTAGAAAATGAAGGTCTGGTCACGGATAAAATCAATCGTTTGGGTTTCACTGCACCCGAAAACGTAGGTATGAATTCGGAAATATTATCACAAATTGACATTATTGCCAATGGGGCTATTCAAAAGAAAATGACCCCTGGAATTCAGGTTTTGGTAGCTCGAAAAGGCAAGGTAGTTTATCAAAAATCGTTTGGTTACCACACTTATGAAAACCAAATAAAGGTTGTCAATTCCGATTTATACGATGTAGCTTCACTTACCAAAATACTGGCTACTTTACCCAATGTGATGCAAGAGTATGATCAGCATAAAGTAAATATGGAAACTACTTTGGGAAGTATGTTGCCTATTTTCAAGAATACAGACAAGGCAAATATACCGTTCAAGGATTTATTGTCCCATTATGCAGGTTTTCAAGCTTGGATTCCTTTCTATCAATCTACTTTAGACAGTCAGAATAAACCGATGGAAAAGTATTACCGAAAAGTGGCAGATGATTTATATTCTAAAGTAGTAGCCGATAGTCTTTTTATACGAAAAGATTACAACGATACGATTATGAAAAAAATTGTAGAAAGTAAATTGTCTCTGAAAAAAGAATACAAATACAGCGATTTTACCTTTATTATACTCAAAGAATATTTAGAAAGAGTGACAGGAAAAACATTGGATGTTTTAATTCAAGATCAATTTTATCATTCATTGGGGATGAATAATACAAGCTTCAACCCTTTGAAAAAGTTTAATAAATATGTTATTGCTCCTACAGAAATAGATACCTATTTCCGTCATCAAATTCTTCAGGGTTATGTTCACGATATGGGTGCAGCCATGGAAGGAGGGGTTGCAGGACATGCGGGTATTTTTTCGAACGCAATGGATGTCGCTAAAATAATGCAGATGTACCTTCAAAAAGGGAACTACGGGAATCAGACTTATTTTTCAGAGAAAACATTCGAAGATTTCAATACCTGTTATTTCTGTGCTGAAGGCAATAGACGAGGAATCGGATTTGATAAGCCTCAAATAGCAGGAACCGCTGGTCCAACTTGTGGATGTGCTTCCTTGACCAGTTTTGGTCATACCGGTTTCACGGGGACCATGACATGGGCAGATCCTGCTAATGAAATAGTATATGTGTTCTTATCCAACAGAACTTATGAAGGTGGCGGAGTGAATACCTTATCTAAAGAAAACATCAGAGAAGATATTCAAAAAATCATCTATGATGCTATTGAAAATTAGGATTGGTTTATTAGAATGATTTGTTAATTTAACGAAGTTTTTTAATGGAGATATCCGTATTATCCTTAAATTCGTTGCATTAAAAATCATACATGAAAATAGCTATTGTTTGTTATCCAACTTTTGGCGGAAGTGGCGTTGTCGCTACCGAGCTAGGACTTGAATTAGCAAGAAAAGGACACGAAATACACTTCATTACTTATAGCCAACCCGTTCGTTTGGCACTTTTAAATCCGAATGTACATTATCATGAAGTTAATGTACCGGAATATCCTTTATTTCATTATCAACCCTACGAATTGGCATTATCCAGTAAATTAGTGGATATGGTGAAGTTGTATAAAATAGAACTACTACACGTTCATTATGCAATTCCACACGCTTATGCAGGTTATATGGCCAAGCAAATGCTCAAGGAAGAAGGAATCGAAATACCGATGGTTACCACATTACACGGCACCGATATAACCTTGGTAGGAAATCATCCTTTTTATAAGCCAGCAGTCACCTTTAGCATCAATCAATCGGATGTGGTTACCTCTGTTTCTCAAAGTTTGAAAGAAGCGACGATGGATTTATTTCAGATAAAAAAGGATATTGTCGTAATTCCTAACTTTATCGAACTAAATAAGAACACCGAAGATATAAATATTGCTTGTCATCGTTCAGTTATGGCAAATGAAGGGGAACGTATAATCACTCACATCAGTAATTTTAGAAAAGTAAAGCGGATTCCGGATATTATCAAAATTTTTAATAAAATTCAAAAGAAGATTCCTGCTAAATTAATGATGGTAGGAGATGGTCCTGAAAAGGAAAAAGCAGAACGTCTTTGCACGGAATTGGGGATTACAGATAAAGTTATATTCTTTGGCAATAGCAATGAAATCGATAAGATTCTCAGTTATTCGGATTTATTTTTGTTGCCTTCTGAAACAGAGAGTTTTGGATTAGCAGCATTAGAAGCTATGGCATGGGGAGTTCCGGTTATATCCAGTAATTCAGGTGGTTTGCCAGAAGTTAATTTTGATGGAATATCGGGTTATTTGAGTGATGTAGGCAATGTGAAGGAAATGGCAGAAAATGCTTTAAGAATATTAAAAGATGATGCCGTTTTAATGCAATTCAAAAAAAATGCTTTAGAAACCGCTAAGCAATTTGATATTGCCAATATTTTACCTTTATATGAGGAATTATATGAGAAAGCAATACGTTCTATAAAACAACCTATACTTTCAGGAGATCCTATAGGTGCAGGAATTTAATTAATTGATAGAATGAAGAAAAGATGAAATTAGAGTTCTCCAATAGCAATAAAAGGCTGTATTTTTTATCGCTTGTTTTTTTGATTTTTGGCAGTTTTACTATCCGAGCCCAAGATAAAAAAGCATACGAAACATTGACACAGCAAGAGGACGGCGGCGGTCCTATTCGTTTTTATGAAATATTGACTGAAGCTAAGGAACTTGTCATGCTGGAAAATGACCCTCATTTAAAAAATAAGATAAAGCCCCGAGATAGCGCAATAGCTAATTTTGTGATTTTAAATATGGGAGAGAAAAAAGGGAGAGGCTATTTAATTGGTGTCCAAAAAATAGAGGAAACCAGCAGTCAAATTATTATAACGGTTGAAGATATCAGCCCTAAAAAGGAAAGTATATTAGAAGACGAAAGTTATTATCCCTATACTATTTTAAAAGTATATTCTAAAAAAGAGCTCCTCATAAAATAAAAAAATCCGCTAGAAATAGCGGATTTTTTTTGTGTCAAAATTGATTTGATTAGAATTGGTATCTTAATGCCAATGCAATATCAGAACCATAACTGTTATTATAGTATCCGCTTCCTCCAAATTCAGGTCGGAAGTCTAATGAAATTAACAAAGGAATATCAAAATTATATTCGATTCCGATATCACCCGCTGCATAAGCAAAAGTTCCACTGTTGTTGTTATTAGTATAATTGTTATTATAACTTCCTACACCAGCACCAACACCGGCGTACCAATTAAAACCACCATCAATATTCCAAACCCATTGGTAAAGACCGGTTATTTTAAAAGCATTGTCATCTCCATTTCTGTTGTCATAATTATTTCTATTTCTCCAACCCAAATCTACTTCTAAACGGTTGCTTTCAGAAAGCGCTCTTTGATAGGAAATTTCTCCTCCAAAACCATCATTGCCACCAAAACGTAAACCAAGAGCATTTTTTGAAATA